>JAYVRP010000184.1:0-7902 GCA_043776215.1 Rhodoferax sp.
CTACGAACGCGCCGGTTTTACCCAGCCCGCCCTGCGCGAGGACCAGCGCCGTTTCGCCAGCACGCCGAAGCTGGTGCACCAGCTGATGCGCGACGTGCAGGCGCTGGCGCAGCCACGCGTCAACGCCGGGGTGGCCATCCATTCGCTGCGTGCGGCCGGCCCGGCAGCGATCCACGAACTGCTGTGGCTGGTCGGTGACGAGGCGGCGCCGATCCATATCCATGTGGCCGAGCAGACACAGGAAGTGGACGATTGCCTGGCTGCCACCGGCGTGCGCCCGATCGCCTGGATCTGCCGCGAACTCGCACCCGATGCCCGCTGGCAACTGGTGCATGCCACGCACGCCAGCAGCGCCGAGATCGATGCGCTGGCCCGCAGCGGCGCCGGCATCGTGATCTGCCCCGGCACCGAGGGCAATCTGGGCGACGGTCTGACCGATCTGCGCGGATGGCTGCAAGCCGGTGTGCCGTTGGCCATCGGCTCTGATAGCCACGTCATCCGCAACTGGCCCGAAGAACTGCGCTGGCTCGAATACGGCCAACGGCTGCAGCGCCGCCAGCGCAATGTGGCAGCCGCGCCCGGCAAGCAGCCCGCAACCGCAGCGCGCCTGTTCGATGCCGCACTGGCTGCGGGCGGCAAGGCCGCAGGTCAAGCCAGCTGGGGGCTGGTGCCCGGTGCGCGCGCCGATGCACTGGTGCTCGACACCAACACCCCGGCCTTGCTGGGCATGCCTCTGTCGCACCTGCTGGATGCGCTGGTGTTCGCCGGCGGCGAGCCGGCCTGGCGTGAGGTGCTGGTAGCGGGCGAAGTGGTGCTGGTGGGCGGTCGCCATACACGTCAGAACATGATCGCGTCCGACTACCGGGCTGTCATGGAAAACTTGTGGGATGGTGCTTGACACCTATTGACCTTTCCGGAATTCATTACACCGTTCGGGCTGAGCCTGTCGAAGCCCTCGCGAGCCCTTCGACAGGCTCAGAGGTTGAGAGTCTTTCTACTGCGCCCGGCGATCTCGGGCCTGCGGTGCTCACCGTACAGAGTATGGCTCCGCTCCTCGACCCGACCTCGGCGGGCTCGCGACGAAATCCTCTCAACCTCTCAGGGCGAACGGAAGAGTTTTGTCGCGAAATATGGAAACCTCAATAATATTCACCGCCATTCAAATGGCACGCCGACAAATGTCCCGGCGCCACCTCGCGCAAGGCAGGTCGCTCGGTAGCACAATGGGCCATTGCCTTTGGGCAGCGCGGGTGGAAATGGCACCCGCCGGGCGGGCGCAGAGGTGACGGAATCTCGCCCTTGACCGGGATGAACACCCGCTTGCCGACTTCCAGCTTTGGTTCGGACTCCAGCAGAGCCTGGGTGTAGGGGTGGTTGGGACGGGAAAAAATGGTGTCGGCCGATGCCGATTCGACCACGCGACCCAGGTACATGATGACGACCCGGTCCGACAGGTGGCGCACGACTCCGAGGTCGTGGCTGATGAACAGGTAGGTGAGGTTGAGCTCGTTGCGCAGTTCGATGAACAGGTTCAGCACCTGGGCCTGGATCGACACGTCGAGTGCGGCCACGGCTTCGTCGCAGACGATGAACTCGGGCTTGACGGCCAACGCCCGCGCAATGCCGATGCGCGCGCGCTGGCCGCCGGAGAACTGGTGCGGGAAGCGGCGCATGGCGGAGGCGTCGAGCCCGACCCTGGCCAACAATTGCGCGACATAGTCCGCCTGCCCGGACGCCTTCACCATGCCGTGGGCCACAGGTGCCTCGCCGACGATGTCCTGCACGCGCATGCGCGGATTGATGGACGCATAGGGGTCCTGGAACACCATCTGCATCGCCAGCAGGTCGCGCCGTGTTTTCTGGCTCGCGGCAGGGCCGATCTCCTGACCCTTCCACAAACGCTGCCCCGACGACAGGCTGTGCAGGCCGACGGCCATGCGCCCGAGTGTGGACTTGCCGCACCCTGATTCGCCCACCAGGCCCACCACCTCGCCGGAACCGATCGTGAGCGTGACGCCGTCCACCGCATGCACGACCTCGTCGCGCAGCCGGGCTCCCAGCAGGTTGCTGACGCGGTCGACCGTGTCGAGCGATTTCACGAAACGCTTGCTCACGTCGCGCAACTCCAGCAATGGCGGGATGGCGGCGCTCACGGCAACCCCTCCGCCGCCGCGTGCACCGGATGGAAACAGCGCAAACCCCGCCCCTGCTCCGTCTGCAGCGGTGGCACCGCGGTGCATGATGCGCCGGCGCGATCACAGCGTTCGCGGAACGCACACCCCGAGGGCAGATGCGCCAGCGAAGGTGTCATGCCCGGGATCTGGCGCAGCGGCCGGCCACGCGGATTGCGCGACGGCGCGGAGGCGATCAGCGCATGCGCATACGGATGGCGCGGGTCACCCAGCACCTGCTGCGCGGTGCCACTCTCGACGATCTTGCCGGCGTACATGACACACACCGTGTCGGCCAGGCCCGCGATGACCGACAGGTCGTGCGTGATCCAGATCAGCGCGGCGCCGGCTTCACGGCAGAGCTTTTGCATCTCGTACAGGATCTGCCCCTGGATCGTGACGTCCAGCGCGGTGGTGGGCTCGTCGCAGATGATGACGTCGGGCTTGTTCAACAAGGCAATCGCAATTGCCACGCGCTGGCGCATGCCGCCCGAGAACTGGTGCGGGTAAGACAGCAGGCGTTCGTCCGGCGACGCAATGCCCACCCGCTCCAGCGCGTCGCGGCACATGGCGCGGGCCTGCTCCTTGCCGACCGGCTGGTGCGCCAGCACCGCTTCGATCATCTGGGTGTCGATGCGCAGCACCGGGTTGAGCGTCATCATCGGGTCCTGGAAGATCATGGCGATGCGGTTGCCCCGGATCGCGCGCATCTGCTCCTCGGAGCGGCCCACCAGCTCCTGCCCCCGCAGCCGGATGCTGCCGCTCTCCACGCGTCCGGGCGCATCGACCAGGCCCATGATCGAGAAACCGGTCATGGATTTGCCCGAGCCGGACTCCCCCACCAGGCCCATGATCTGACCCGGAAGAACCGAAAACGACACGCCATCCACCGGTGTCACCGACGCAGTACGGGTGGTAAACCGGGTCGTCAGGCTTTGCACCTCCAGCACCGGCGTGGCCGCGTCCGTGTGTGATGTCTGCCTGGCGCTCATTGTTTTTGCAGGCGTGGGTTGAGCACGTCGCGCAACTGGTCCGCCACCAGGTTGATCGCCACGATCACGATCAGCAGCGCGACACCGGGAAACACGCTGATCCAGTATTTGCCGGACATCAGGTACTGCGAACCGTTCGAGATCAGCAAACCCAGTGACGGTGTGGTTGGTGGCAAGCCCAGACCGAGGAAGGACAGGGTGGCCTCCAGCGTGATGGCCGACGCAACCTGCAGGGCCGTGACCGCCAGCAAAGGCGTGAGGCAGTTCGGCAGCAGGTGGCGAAAGATGATGCGGCCGGTGGACAGGCCCAGGCAGGTGGCCGCCTCGATGTATTCCTTGCGCCGCTCAACCAGCGCAATGCTGCGCGCGGTGCGCGCATAGAACGCCCATTGCACCGCCACCAGAGCCACGATGATCTTGCCCACACCCGGCCCGGTGAGTGCCAGCAGGATCAAGGCAATGAGGATCGGCGGAAACGACAACTGGATGTCGGCCAGCCGCATGATGAAGCTCTCGGTACGTCCGCCCGAATACGCAGCGAACAGCCCGAGCGAGAGGCCAATCACCAGCGCGATCGCCGCGCTCGAAACCCCCACCAGGATCGACGTCCGCACACCGTAGAGGATGGCCGACACCATGTCCCGCCCCTGCTGATCCGAGCCAAGCAGGAAGACCAGCTTGCCATCTCCCGATGTCTCACCTGGCGCCAGACGCGAATCGAGCACATCGAGCGTCTTCAGGTCGTAGGGGTCTTGCGGCGCCAGCAACGGGCCGAACACCGCTGCGACCAGCACCAGCACCAGCAGGATCAATCCGAGCACGGCGACCTTGCTGGCCATGTAGGCGCGCACGAAGCGCTGCAGGGGTGTCTCGACGTCGGGCGCCAAAGCGTTCCTGGTCACCATGTCAGCCTTTGGCATCGGCCAGACGCACCCGCGGATCGAGCACACTGTAGGCAATGTCCACCACCAGGTTGATGACGATGAACAGCGACACCGTCATCAGCAGGTAGGCGACGACCACCGGACGATCCAGCACCTGGATCGAGTCGATGATCAGCTTGCCCATGCCCGGCCAGGCAAAGATGGACTCGGTGACGATGGCAAAGGCGATCAGCCCGCCGAACTGCAAGGCCGTGACGGTGACGATCGGGATCAGGATGTTCTTCAGCACATGCACACCAATGATGCGGCGATTGCGCAGGCCCTTGGCGCGTGCGAATTTGACGTAATCCTGCAGTAGCGCCTCCTGTGTACCCGAGCGCGTGAGCCGGATCACCAGGGCCATGCTGTGCAGCGCCAGGTTCGACGCGGGCAACACCAGGTGCCGCAGGCCGTCGAGCGTCAGAAAACTCACCGGCACTCCCAGCAGCAGAACCGTCTGGCCACGCCCGCTCGACGGCAACCAGCCCAGTTGCACGGCAAACAGCATGATCATCATCAGGCCGACCCAGAACGCGGGCAGCGAGAAGCCGAGGATGGAGAAACCCATGATGGCCCGGCCGGCGACGCTTTCGGGCCGCAACCCGGCCAGCAGCCCCAGCGGGAGCCCCAGCGTGATCGAGATCATCATCGCGGCCCCCGCCAGCTCCAAGGTCGCCGGCATGCGCTCAAGGATCAGCAACAGCGCAGGCGTGGAATAGGCGAACGAACGGCCCAGGTCACCGGCCAGCGCGCTCTTCAGGAAGATCAGGTACTGCACCCACATCGGTTTGTCCAGACCGAATGCGACGATGGTTTGTGCACGCTCGATCTGCGTAGCCTCGGGGCTGATCAGGATATCGACCGGGTTTCCGATGGCAAAAATACCGACGAACACCAGCACCGACATGACCAGCAGCACCAACACGCTTTGCAGCAAGCGCCGGAAGGCAAAAGCAATCATGGGCTGCCCTGTAGGGCCCGTCGCTGACGCTTATTGCCTGCGTCGTGAGAGCGCGTGCCAGCGTCCGCCATCACACCACGAGTCAGCGCGGCTTGAAGTTGAAGGCGTAGGTGCGCTCGTCGCCGCGCCCTTCGTAGGTGAGGCCCTTCTTGACCGCCCAGGCCGACACCTGGAAGTGCAGTGGAATCAGTGCCACGTCGTTGCTGATCATGGTGGCGGCCTCCTGCAGCATCTTGTGACGGGCAGGTTCGTCCATGGTCTCCAGTGCCTTGACCAGGATCGCGTCCATCTTCGGGTTGCAGTACTTGGACCAGTTGACGACACCCATGCCGGTGGCGGCATTCTCACAGGCCAGCAGGGCCCGCATCGGGGAAGTCAGGTCGATGCTGCCACCCCAGGCGATCAGTGCCACCGAGAACTCGAACTTGCCGCCCCGCGGTGCGTACACAGCCATCGGCATGGTATCCACCTTGGTGTCCACCCCGACCCGGGTGAACATCTGGGCCACGGTCTGGGCGATCTTCTCGTCGTTCACAAGCCGGTTGTTCGGCCCATGCACCGTGAGTCCGAATCCATTCGGGAAGCCGGCCTGGGCCAGCAGTTTTTTCGCGCCATCGGCGTCGAACTTGGGCGGTTTCAACGCGTTGTTGTAGCCCGGTGAGCCCGGCACGATCAGGTTTTCGGTGGACTCGGACAAGCCCTCCATCACGCGGTCGCGGATGGCGTCGCGGTTGATCGCCATCGACAACGCGCGCCGCACCCGCACATCCTTGAGCGGATTGCTGGCCAGCACCGCCCCGCTCTTGTCGGTCAGGAAAGGCGATTTGTCGCGCCAGTCCGCGAACAGGAACACCATGCGCTGCGAGGTCTTGGTGACCAGGCTCAGGTTGGGGTCGCTCTTGACCCGGCCCAGGTCGGGGGTGGGCACGTTTTCGATGGCCTGCACATCACCCGCCAGCAGGGCCGCCAGCCGCGTCGAGGCATTCGAGATAAAGCGAATCGTCACCGTGGCCCAGGGTGACTTGTTGGGCCCGTTGTAGGTGTCGCTGCGCTCGAGTTCCACGCGGTCGTCGCGCAGGAAACGCACGAACTTGTAAGGGCCACTGCCGACCATGCCCTTGCCGCTGGCGAAGTCGTCGCTGGCCAGGCCCTCGGTGGCTTTCTTGCTCACGATGATGACCGACACCAGATCGGAGGGCATCAGCGGCGAGGGCTGCCCGGTGGTCAGGCGCACCGTGCTGGCGTCCATGATCTTCTTGTTGATGATGGCCTTGGTGAACAAGGTGAAGCTGGCGGGGCTGTTCTTGATGGTGGCGGGACGGTCGAGTGAATACACGACATCCTCGGCCGTCACCGGGCTGCCGTCGCTGAACCGAGCGCCCTTGCGGATCTTGAACTCCCAGGTCAGGCCGTTGATCAGGGACCACGATTCCGCCAGGCCCGGCACCAGCTTGCCATCGGCGTTGCGCATGAGCAGCGGCTCGAACATGTGTTCGATGACGTTGGCATTGGTGGTGATGTTCTGGAAATGCGGGTCCATCGACGTGGGCGGGCTGCTCATCGCCAGCTTCAAATCCTGCGCCGTAGCGGGCAAGGACCAGCAACACACGGCAAGCAGGGCGGTGCCAAGGGTACGCAAGACCAGAGTTGATGCAGGCATGGTGATCTCCTTCATTCGACAAAAATTTAAATTACTCAACGGAAGAATCACGCCAGACGGCGCCGGCACAAGCCTCACGCTGCCACCGGGGCCGAAAGCCGCGCGACCAGGCGCTGGACAAAGGTCTCACACAGCTCCAACTGGTCCAGCGCCACATACTCGTCGGGTTTGTGCGCCTGCTCGATGCTGCCCGGGCCACACACGATGCTGGGGATGCCAGCGCCCTGAAAGAAACCGGCCTCGGTGCCATACGCCACCTTGGCAGAGACTTGCGGGCGCAGCAGCGCACGCGCCAGCTCGGCGATGCCGCTGTGTTCGTCGGCATCAAAGACTGGTATGCCGCCAATACACTCCAGCTCGACGCCCGCGTGCGGGTGCTGGCGCTTCATGCGCGGCTCGACATGTTCGGCCACATACGCGCGGATGCTGTCGATAAAGGCTTCGGGCGAGGCACCTGGAACATACCGGTAGTCGAAGAAAAATTCGCACAAGGCGGGGATGATGTTCTTGCCGCTGCCGCCACTGATCATGTTGGTGGAGATGGTCGAGAAGGGGACGTCGAGGCCTTCGACCCGCACCCCCTGCGCCTCTTCTTTCCAGGACAGGTCCTGGATGAAGGCGATCACGCGCGCCGCGTATTCGATGGCGTTGACACCGCCCGGCGTGAGCGAGGAATGGGCGGCATGCCCGCGCACGGTGCAGCGGTAGATGCGCCCGCCCTTGTGCGCTGTCACCATGCGCATGCTGGTGGGTTCACCGACGATGCAGCCGTCGGGCCGGATGCCGGCACTTGCCAGGTCAGTCAGCAGGGCCGGGATACCCAGGCAACCGGCTTCCTCGTCGAAACTCAAGGCCACGTGGATCGGCGAGCGCAGGCTGGCCCGCGAAAACCGCTGCGCCTGCGCCAGGGCAACGGCGATGAAACCCTTCATGTCGCAGGCGCCGCGACCATACAGACGGCCATCGCGGATCTCGGCACCAAACGGGTCCGACGCCCAGGTTTGGCCGTCCACCGGCACCACGTCGCTGTGGCCTGACAACACCACGCCGCCCGGCCCTTCGCCGAAGGTCGCGAACAGGTTGGCCTTGGTGCGCTCCGGGTTGTAGCTGCGCCGGATCGTCGCACCGTGGCGTGCCAAGTGGGCCTCGGCCCAATCGATGAGGGCCAGGTTCGAATTGCGGCTCGTGGTGTCGA
>JAYVRP010000185.1:0-2411 GCA_043776215.1 Rhodoferax sp.
AATGCACGGTCACAGGCTCGCGCCCCAGCAACTCGGCCTCGGCGAGGACGAAGGCACCCGTGTCGATGGCGCCGAGCGTCGCGCCTTGCCGCTGCAGCATACGCAGCCATGTGGCAAGTGCCGGCTGGTAGCGGTCCAGCGGATTGAAACCCGCCACCACAAACAGCATCTGCACCTCGCGCGCCGCATCGAACGGCCCTTCGGCGTTCAGCGACATGGCGTTGCTGGCCGTCACCGGCCCGCCGTCCACGCTCAGGATGTGCCAGCGGTACGAGCCCGGCCGAAACCGGTTGGCCACCCGCAGAGGCTCGATCGCCGAGACAAACCCCATGACCGAAAAACCCGGCAGCAACAGGAAATGCATTTCCTGCAAAGCGGATTCAGGCGGATTCGGCATGGCGCGCAAGGTTCGGTGTGGCAGAGTGCCACCGATGCTAACGCCAGACGTTGTCGCGCGGGATCCGCGCCGCCATGATCTCGCGCAGTACTATTGCGCGCACCAGGTGCCGGCCTGTCCATCGATCTGAAAGGCCAGTTCACCCGAGGCGAGTGTCCGTCCGTCGCAGCGGAACTCGGCATGGAAACGCACGGAATCGTCGCCAATGCCCATCACAAAAGCTGTCGCATCCAGCGGGAGGTTCGATGCAAGTTTCACGGCGAACGCATCCGCCATGGCCGGGGCCAAGAGGATCTGCCGCCCTGGCCCGACACATTCGCCAATTGCATCGATGCACAAATTTGCCAAGCCCGTCCACGGTGAATGGGTGGGGGCAAGACCGATGCTGCTGCGTAAAGAGGTGGAAACAAAGATCTGGCTGAGGGATTCGAGTTGCATGCTGTGTTCTCCGGTTTGAGTCCACCCTCCCGGTTTGGGGGGCGTGCATGAACTCTAGGAATACCCGCACTGTTGCGCCATACCGCAAGCATGTGGCGGCCTCCCGTGGAGACGGTCAGCGAGCCAGGCCGGCTACCGGCTGACAGCCGAGCACCAGACGGCGATGGTTCGAGGGTCGTCAAAGAACACTTGGGGGGCGGTTTCGCGGATCGCCGTGCGTTCCTCGCCCGGGCCCGGTGGGAGCAGGAAATTTTCGGGCGCGCAGTGGCAGACCAGACTGGGTCTGCCGTCAGTGCCATCCACCGCAGTCACGATGCCGATATGGCCCACCTCCTCGCCGTGGCCGGGAAACACCAGCAGGGAACCGACCCGGGTTTGCAGTCGGGCCGCGTCCGAATCGTCGCGCACAAACCAGCGCCTTTGTGTCAAGGCGTCGTCACAAATGCTGTTGGTGTAGAGCCCACCGATTTTCGGGTAAGTGGCGTGTGGCATCCCGAGCACCCACAGGACGAAGCGCGAGCAGTCGCAGGCCGGCATGGTGACGGGCAATTGCGCCGGATCGATGTGGGCCTTGTCCATCGCCGCAACGTAACGCAGGTATTTTTCCCTGGTCTTTTCAGATGCGCGCATCAACTCCAACTCGTCGCGCGGATGGACGACCTCGCCGGGCCAGCGCGGCATCGTCGCGCTGGCGGTGGTGAAGCCGCCCTTGCCCAGCAAGTAGAGCGTCGGCTGGTCTTTGCAGATCGCGATGCGCTCCAACATCGATTCGACGTTGGAGGTGGGGGGGGAACGGCATGGACGACTCCTGTCGATCGTGATTTTCGGCTGACATGATGACACGCGGAACGGGATCGGACAAGGGCCTGCGGGTCCGTTCCGGACTGGCTTGCCGCGAGGACCATCATGAGCATTTCCGTGCTGATTGTTGAAGATGAACCGGAGTTCCTGCGCCGGTTCTCTGAAGCCGTGTTGTCCGACCCCGGCCTCAAACTGATCGGCGCAGTTGCGAGCGGCAAGGCCGGCAGGGCCATGCTGGACGGCGATACGCCGGACGTCATGCTGGTGGATTTGGGATTGCCGGATATGAATGGCGTCGAACTGATCCGCCACGCCGCCCTCAAACACCCTTCCTGTGACGCGCTTGTCGTCACCATGTTCGCCGATGACCGCCATGTGATGGACAGTCTTGAGGCCGGCGCGACCGGGTACTTGCTCAAGGACGCGAGCAACAGCCGGATCGCCGCGGCGGTGCATGAAGTGCGCGCTGGCGGGTCGCCGATCAGCCCGAGCATTGCGCGCCGGGTATTGCAGCGCTTCCGCATCCCCCGGCTTCCGGCCGCCGCGGCCGACACACACCCCATGGCTGCGCCAGCGGCTCTGTCGCCACTGACCGAGCGCGAAACGGAGATCCTGCGGCTGGTTGCCAAGGGTCTGAGTTTTGATACGGTAGGCGAACTGCTGGCCATCTCCCCACACACTGTCGTGACCCATGTCAAGAAGATCTACAGCAAGCTGGCTGTCCACTCTCGCGGTGAGGCTGTGTATGAAGCCGGGCAAATGGGTCTTCTTTGAC
>JAYVRP010000186.1:0-2409 GCA_043776215.1 Rhodoferax sp.
GCTGCCACGAACGCCTGCAGGCCGAAACGCGCCAGCACCCCGGCCAGCAAGGCCGACGCAATCGCCATCGGAATGCGGTTCATGACGCGCTCGAACCAACCGGTGACTCCGAACAGCGTGATCAGCGCGGCACAGGCGATGAAGGCACCCACGGCATCGGCCATGCTGAACCCGCCGGCCAACCCGGCGGTGGCCAGCACGGCCGCGCCCGGCGTCGACCAGGCCACCATGACCGGCTTGCGCAAGCACCAGGACGGCAGCAGCGAACACAGGCCCATTCCCAGGCCCAGCGCCCACATCCAGGAGGAGATCTGGGCCGGCGTCGCTCCAAAGGCCAGGGCGGCCTGGAACACGATCGCCACCGAACTCGTGAAACCGACCAGCACGGCCACGAAACCGGCCGTGAACGACGACACACTCAGATCTTCCCATACGCGCATCGGGTGATTGTGCCGCCGGCCCATCAGCGGGCAGGGCAGGTATTCAAATTTCGATTTTCGAGCCGAGCTCCACCACCGCGTTGTTGGGAAGGTTCAGGAAGTCGGCCGCACCGCTGGCGTTGTGGTGCATCTGGGCGAAAAGTTTTTCGCGCCACTGCGACATGCCGCTGCCGATGGTGGGCACCACGGTGTCGCGCGACAGGAAATAACTGGTGGTCATATCTTCGAGATCGCAGCCGCGGCCCTTGATCTGCTGCAGGGCCTTGGGTACATCGGGATCGTTCTTGAAGCCGTAGTGGATGACGACCTGCCAGCAGTGGTGCCCCAGCGATTCGATTTCCAGGCGCTTGTCCAGGCCGATCCAGGGTACCTCGTGGTTGCGCACGGTCACAAACAGGTTGTTGTTGTGCAACACCTTGTTGTGTTTGAGGTTGTGCAGCATGGCGTTGGGCACTGTGCCCGGCTCGGCGGTCAGGAAAACCGCAGTGCCCTCCACCCGTGCGGGCGGGCTCACGAACACCGCCTCCAGGAAGCTGGGCAGGTCGATCGCATCCGCGCGCAACTTCTCGTTGAGCAGGCGCCGGCCATCTTTCCACGTGACCATGAGCGTGAAGACCACGCCACCGATGAGCAGTGGAAACCAGCCACCCTCGAACAGCTTCATGAGGTTGGAGGCAAAAAAGGCGAAGTCCACCACGAAGAACCAGCCGGTGGAAACCAGGCACAGGGCCAGCGGGTAATGCCACTTGTAGCGGATGACATAGAAAGTGAGCACGGTCGTGATCAACATGTCCGTAGTTACCGCGATGCCGTACGCCGCTGCCAGGTTGCTGGACGAACGAAACATGACCACCGCCAGCACGATGGTGACGAACAGGCCCCAGTTCACCATGGGAATGTAGATCTGACCGGTATCCCGCACGCTGGTGTGTTCGATGGCGAGGCGGGGCAGATAACCGAGCTGGATCACCTGCTTGGTCACGCTGAAGGCGCCGGATATCAGCGCCTGCGAGGCGATTACGGTGGCCATCGTGGCCAGCACCACCAGCGGGATCAGGGCCCACTCCGGGGCCATCAGGAAGAACGGGTTCTTGACGGTCTCCGGGTTCTGCAGCAGCAAGGCCCCCTGGCCGAAGTAATTCAGGGTCAGGGACGGCATGACCACCGCAAACCAGGCCAGGCGGATCGGCTTCTTGCCGAAATGTCCGAGGTCTGCGTACAGAGCCTCGGCGCCTGTGACGCACAACACAACCGCGCCAAGGATGATGAAAGTGATTCCGGGGTTGGTCCACATGAAAGCCAGCGCGTAATACGGGCTGATGGCCTTCAGAATGACCGGGTTGTCGGCAATATGCACGATGCCGAGCAGTGCGATGACGGCGAACCACACCAGCGTGATCGGGCCAAAGAATTTGCCGATCCCGGTGGTGCCTCTCCTTTGCACCGCGAAGAGGCAAAACAGGATCACCAGGGTGAGCGGCACCACGAAACGCTTGAACCCGGGTGACATCACCTCCAGCCCTTCGACTGCCGACAACACCGAGATTGCCGGGGTGATGACGCCGTCGCCGTAAAACAGGGAGGTGCCGAAGATCCCGACGATCAGCAACACCGATCGTAGGCGCGGACTGCCTTTGACCGCCTGTGACGCCAGCGCCAGCATGGCCACCAGGCCACCTTCGCCATTGTTGTCGGCGCGCAGCACCAGCACCACATACTTGACCGACACAATGGTGGTCAGGGTCCAGAAAAAGATCGACAGGATGCCGTAGACGTTGTCCGGCGTGAATGGCACGTGCCCGGAGTTGAAAACTTCCTTGAGCGCATACAGGACGCTGGTACCGATGTCTCCGTAAACGACACCAATCGCGCCCAGTGTGAGCGCGGCAAGAGGGGATTTGGACGCTGACACAAAACAACCCTAGGGCAGCGCCGACCGGGTTTCGTTGCTTCTAAGCGCATAATTGTG
>JAYVRP010000187.1:0-2404 GCA_043776215.1 Rhodoferax sp.
CCTGCCATCACGTGCCAGCTAGCCCCAATACACGTCACTTAAGTATCCAATTGAGTTACCCTGTGATCTTTCGAGACAGGGAACCCACGCATGGCGCGAACAGTAGCGAGGCTTCCCGAGGGCAGTCGGATCACCGACTACGTGAGCCTTGGCGTTATTGCCAAAAGCTTCCCGCTCGCTCGGGTGCACGCGGTGCTGGCCAACACCGGCAAAGCGAGCGTTCGCCAGCGCGACCTGCCCGCTCACGTCATGGTCTATTACGCCATTGCCTTGGCGCTCTACATGCAGTCCTCCTACAAGGAGGAGCGTTCAGACAACCCATCACCAAACCTGCGGGCAGCAGAAAGTAGGCGTACTGCAATGGGTATTCCAGCATGGCATGCACCCCCAGCACCATCAGGAATGACAACAGCACCCATTGCTGGAAGCTGTTGATGTGGCGGACCATGGTCCAGAACCACCAGGCCAGGAACGCCGCGATGGCCAGGCCGATCGGGATTCCGTTCCACAGAATCAGATCCAGGATGACGTTGTGAGCCTGCAGGAAACTGCCGCCTAGCGCGATACGCTCGTCAAGCATCAAGAACTGTGCATACGCCAATTGCCCCCAGCCGAACCCCAGCAACGGTTGATGAAGTGCCGCCTTCATGAACATGACCCATGCGGTCCAGCGGGGGTCACCACTTGCTGGCCGTCCGAATGGCGAGGCGCCGTCCCAGAAAAGGTCATTCAATACCGGAACCAGAAACGCACTGGCGACGAAAAATACACCAAGACCCAGAACGACCTGCAAGAATTTCGGGGATGGACCAACACGTCGCCAGATCATTGTGCTGACAACCAACAACGCAACGTTGAGGAAACCGGTACGGGACCCGGTCATCGCCACCCCGAACAGCAGGAATGCTGCAATCCATGTCGCCGTGCGTGGCCACAACACTCGCCTCTGAAAACCCCAGCCACAGGCCAAAACCCCCAGTAGCAACAAGCTCGCGAGTTGATTCGGTTGTGCCATGTTGGCAAAATGCCGGCCACCCGTTGATGCCATGGTCCAGGGGCCGAGAGAGTCAAGGTTCAAGATCTGGTTGAACTGCATTCCGACAGAAGCAATACTGGCCAATCCGATGGCCAAAAGCAGATAGTCGGAGCCCTGCCCGGGAGTCTGCCGTTCCCATGCAGCACCCACAATCAGCGCAAGCAGGAAACCCAGCACATACACCGTGTTGATCCAGGCGACGCCAAACAAAGGAATCATGCCCGCCGCATATTGCAGCAAAGGAATGGTGGCAGTCGTGGCCATCATTAACGTCAATCCATGCCAGTCGGCAGAGAATTGGTTACGCCAAAGTACCCATGCACCAACGATTGCCAACATCGCGGCGGCCCAGGCGTCACCGTGAAATCCCAACCACGGAATGGAGTGGTTGGGCAACAACCAGGCCAGGGACAAGGCCGTAGCTGCGAACACAGTCCAGAACGGACTCATCACCTTGGCCAGCATGACGGCTCTTTCTTGAGTGACCTGGATACCATCAGGACGAAAAAATGGGGAGCCTTGCTCCCCATGGTTGACGCAAGGTCGCTCAGCCTATTTGCACGACCCTGGAAGCCACTTCGCCACCGTTCCAGAACATACCCAAGCCGTAATCTGGCTTGAAGCGATGGTTGGGGTCAACGTGACCACCAGATCGGTAGCGCCCGTCTGCCCAATCTGACCCGATACCGTAATGACACCGCTCGCATCGCCCACGTCCAGCAATTTGGCATATTTGGTTGCCACGAAGCCGCCACCACATGTTGCAGACAGATTACTCAAACCAACCGTCTGGACTTGCTCGCTGACGCAAGTACGGGCGCCACTGGCCGCCAGAATCACCTCAGATGCCTTGGCGCGGTTGGTGTAGTCCTGGTACGCCGGCAAGGCGACCGCAGCCAAGATACCAATAATCGCCACCACGATCATCAACTCGATCAGGGTAAAACCCTTTTGCATGGAACGCTTCATCAATCACTCCTTGGGTAAAAAAATAAACAACCTTCAACCAAAATAAGAGCAGATTTCATGCCATGCCGACAAGCGGCCGGAACAGCATGTATATGGACGAAAACCGGGAGGTTTTGTCGTCAAATCAACGAAGAACGACATTTAACTGGCGGCACATGACATTTTTGTCAGTCATTTCGGTCACTTGATGCAGACCTGTCTGACCATTTTGATATCTGTGAGGCCCATCATGATCTTTTCCATGCCATCCATCTTCAGCGTGCGCATGCCGCCTTCAACCGACTGGGCGAACAGCTCTGCGACGCGCGCACGTTCCTGGATCAGCTTCTTGACGGCGTCGTCGGCGACCAGCAGTTCGTGCAGGCCGATCCGGCCTTTGTAGCCGGTCTTGCCGCACTT
>JAYVRP010000188.1:0-2402 GCA_043776215.1 Rhodoferax sp.
CGCGACCCAGGGCGGCGACGACATGGTCGTCATCACTGGCCAGCGTAATGGCAAGGGCTTTCGCAAGGTGGTGGACATCCCCTCGATCTACCTGGGCGAGAAACCCGACGAAGACATCGTGCTGATGGGCGGCGACACCGTGTATGTACACCGTGCACCGGTGTTCTACATCTACGGCGAAACGCAACGCCCCGGCGCGTTTCGCGTAGAGCGCGACATGACCGTCATGCAGGCACTGGCGCAAGGCGGCGGCCCCACCGCCCGCGGCAGCGAGAAAAAGCTGCGCCTGCACCGCAAGGCCGAAGGCGGCAACATCCAGCAGATCGTGCCCAAGCTGACCGACCCTGTGCAAGCCAATGATGTGATCTATGTCGAGGAGAGACTGTTTTGACAAGCATTGGGCTTCGACAAGCTCAGCCCAAACGGTTGGGCTTTCCAGCCCGCACGGGCATTTCCGCAAGTGATCTGCACTGAGACCATCCACCATGACCCTCCAACAATTCCTTCTTATCCTGCGCGCCCGCTACCTGGTGGCGCTGATCACCTTGCTGGTGACTGTGCTGGCCACCATCGGCATCAGCATGGTGATTCCCAAGCAATACACCGCCTCGGCCGCCGTGGTGGTGGACGTGAAATCGCCCGACCCGGTGAGCGGCATGGTGCTGCAGGGCATGATGGCGCCCGGCTACATGGCCACGCAGATCGACATCATCAACAGCGACCGCGTAGCCCAGCGCGTGGTGAAACTGCTCAAGATGGAAGAAAGCGCCGCCATCCGCGCGCAGTGGCAGGAAGACACCCAGGGCAAGGGGCAGCTGCTGGTCTGGCTGGCCGAGCTGCTGCAGAAAAAGCTCGAAGTGAAACCCGCGCGCGAGAGCAACGTCATCAACATCATCTACTCCGGCCCGGACCCGGACTTTGCCGCCGCCGTAGCCAACGGTTTTGCGCAGGCCTACCTGGACGTGAACCTCGACCTCAAGCTGGCCCCGGCGCGCCAATACGCAGCATTCTTCGAAGAGCAGACCAAGCAGATGCGCGACAAGCTCGATAAAGCCCAGAAAGCGTTGTCCGACTACCAGCAAAAAAACGGCATCACCACGGTAGACGACCGACTGGACTACGAAACCGCCAAGCTCAATGAAACATCGAGCCAGCTCACCGGCATTCAGGGTCAAACCACCGACAGCCAGAGCAAGCGGCAAAACAGCAAGGCCGACACCGTGGCCGAGGTCATGCAAAGCCCGCTCGTCAACAGCCTGAAAGCCGACATCGCCCGGCTCGATGCCAAGCTGCAGGAGAGCAATGTCAACCTGGGCAAGAACCACCCGCAAACCCAGCGCACCGAAACCGAGCTGGCCACCCTCAAGGCCCAGCTGGAAACCGAAACCCGCAAGATCACCAGCTCGATCGACACCACCTACCAGGTGAGCAAGCAACGGGAACAACAACTCCAGTCGGCGCTGTCTACCCAGAAAGGCCGTGTACTGGTGCTGAACAAGCAACGCGACGAGCTCAACGTGTTGCGCCGTGACGTGGAAACCGCGCAGCGCTCGTTCGAGGCCATCAGCCAGCGCGCCTCGCAGACCAGCGTGGAAAGTCAGAACGGCCAGACCAACCTGGCGGTGCTCAACGCCGCCTCCGCACCGGTGGAGCCCTCGCGCCCGCGCGTTTTACTGAACGTGCTGGTCTCCATCTTCCTGGGCACCCTGCTCGGTGTGGGCCTGGCCCTGATGCTCGAATTGGCCAACCGGCGGGTGCGCTCGGCCGACGACCTGGCCGAAGCCCTCGACCTGCCAGTGCTCGGCAGCATTGCGCCGGCAGGCGGCATGCTCAAACGATCAAAATCCCGCCCAGGCCCTGCCCTGGCCGCCAGTGGGGCACGCGCATGAACACCATCACCAACACCATGGCCAACTTCAATCCTTCGTCCGCCGCTGCGGCCCCCGGCGCGGTGGGCGGTGCGCGCTCCATTGGCGACATCCTCATTTCCAGCGGGCGCCTGAGCGCGGCCGACGCCGAGCGCATCTTGCAGCGCCAGCAAAAGGACAAGTCGCAGTTTGGCGATGCGGCCCTGGCGCTCAAGCTGCTGACGCGCGAAGACATCGACTTTGCGCTGTCCAAGCAGTTTGACTACTCCTATCTGCCCGAGCAGGACACCAGCCGCAGCCCCGAGCTGGTGGCGGCCTACAAACCCTTCAGCAAGGTCGGCGAAAACCTGCGCGCCTTGCGCAGCCAGCTGATGCTGCGCTGGTTCAACACCGACGCCTCGCGCAAGGTGATCGCCCTGGTGAGCCCCGGCGTGGGCGAAGGCCGCAGCTTCATCGCCGCCAACCTGGCCATCGTGTTCTCGCAACAGGGCGAACGCACCCTGCTGATCGACGCCGACCTGCGCCAATCACGCC
>JAYVRP010000189.1:0-2400 GCA_043776215.1 Rhodoferax sp.
ATGACGCGCGAACGGGTGCAGCCCGAAGAAAAGCAGAAGACTTCGCTCAAGGAAGACGTGAAGGACCTGTTCCGCAATCGGCCCTGGGTGGTACTGTGCATCGTCGGCATCGCCGCGCTGACCTACGCCAACATCCGCGGCACGGTGGCGATCTACTATTTCGAGAACGTCGTGCCGGGTGGCAAGGACTATTTCGGCCCTGTCATGACCACCGGCGCCATTGCCTTCATTGCCGGCGTGATGGCGACGTCCCCGTTGTCCAAGCGGTTTGGCAAACGCAACTTCTACATGGTGTCGATGGCGCTCACCGCCGTTCTGACCGCAGGCTTCTACTTCCTGCCACCCGACAACATCGGCCTCGTCTGGGGCGCACACGCTCTGATCAGCCTGTGCGCAGCACCCACCGCCCCGCTGGTGTGGGCCATGTACGCCGACACCGCCGATTATTCCGAGTGGAAATCGGGCCGGCGCGCCACCGGGCTCGTCTTTTCGGCAGCGTCGTTCGCGCAGAAATTCGGCTGGGCGATCGGTGGTGCCGGCACGGGCTACCTGCTGGCCTATTTCGGTTACCAGCCCAACGTGGCCCAGAGCGCCCGCACCATTGACGGCATCATGCTGATGATGAGCATCATCCCCACGGTCGGCGCACTCATTGCGATCGCCGCCTTGTGGTTTTACGAGCTTGACGAGACCACCGTGGACCAGATGACCCACGAGTTGGCGGTTCGCCGCGCAAAGGCACCGGCTGAGGCCGACGTCCGCGAGCCGCTCCAGCCTTCCGCTGCTGCTGTCGCACCGGCACTGGCGCCGGCAACCACCACCCTCATGCACCAGGAGTCCACCATGACCGAAAGAGATCCCCAAGCCGTGCCCGCGGGACACCGCGCGGCCCCGTCCGCTCCGCAATTCCCTGCCTGGGCCGACGCCAAGGCGCGCGGCGCCACCCAGTGGCAGACACACCTGTCGCCCGAAGAACACATCACGCTGACCAGTGCGTTCCGCAACACGCTGAACGCAGGTGTGCATGGACTGTGTTTCAGCCCCTATCTGGAAGGACAGGCGCCAGGTGCCTCGGTCACTGCCGCCCAGATCCGGGCCAGGCTCGAGATCATTCAGCCCTACACCCGGTGGATCCGCACCTTTTCCTGCACCGATGGCCACGAGCAGACACCACGCATTGCGCATGACCTGGGCATCAAGACCCTGGTGGGTGCCTGGCTGGGTACGGACCGCGCAATCAACCAACGGGAGATTCAGGGCGTGATCGACGTGGCGCGCGCGGGTCACGCCGACATCGTGGCCGTGGGCAACGAAGTACTGTTGCGCGAGGATCTGTCCGAGGACGAGTTGCTCGGCTACATCGAGAGCGTCAAGCAGGCACTGCCCGGGGTTCAGGTGGGCTACGTCGACGCCTACTACCTGTTCGAGAAACACCCGCGTATCACCGCGGCGTGCGACGTGATCCTGACCAACTGCTATCCGTTCTGGGAAGGCTGTCCGCGTGAACACGCCCTCGCCTACATGCAGAACATGGTGCGCCGCACGGTGGCGGTGGCCGCGGGCAAACGCGTCATCATCAGCGAGACCGGCTGGCCCGACCAGGGCTCTGCGTTCCACGGCGCGATACCTTCGGTGGACAACGCCATGCGCTACTTTGTCGACACTGCCGAATGGGCACAGAAGGACCAGATAGAAGTGTTCTATTTCGCCGCCTTCGACGAGGCCTGGAAGGTCGGCGCCGAAGGTGACGTCGGACCGTACTGGGGCCTGTGGGACAAGAACGGCGCGCTCAAGTTCACCTGACTGACAAGAGACCGGAATGCCTCACCCCCTGCTCAAACTGCCCACCGGCCGGGCCATCTGTTACTCCGGCTACCGTCACGGACAAAGCCCCGACAGCAAGACCTACCCCACGATCAACGAAATCCGCGAAGACCTGTTGATCCTGGAGCCGCACTGGCCCTTGCTGCGCCTGTACGACTGCAGCATCCATGCCGAGCGCGTGCTGGAAGTCATCCGCCGTGACGGGCTGGACTTCCGCGTGATGCTGGGGGCCTACCTGGGCGCCGAAATGAACAATTTTGGCTGCCCCTGGGGTGCCACCTTCAGCGAACAGCAGCTCGAGGCCAGCGTGGCCGAGAATGAAGCCGAAGTCGGCCGCCTGATCGTGCTGGCCAACGCCTACCCGGACATCGTCTTCTCCGTGGCGGTGGGCAACGAGGCCACGGTGGACTGGACCGACCACTTCGTCCCGGTGCACCGCATGATCGCGCATGTGCGGCATGTCAAGCGCCAGGTCCATCAGCCGGTCACGTTCTGCGAGAACTATGTGCCCTGGCAGTACAAGCTGCGCGACCTGGTGGCGGAGCTCGACTTCATCTCGCTGCACACCTACCCGGT
>JAYVRP010000190.1:0-2400 GCA_043776215.1 Rhodoferax sp.
TTCAGATAATTCGCAGCCTCGATCAACTGGGGTTGCAAATAGTCCAGCTCGGTGAAGATCACCCGGTTTTGCACATCCCCTTCGGGCGAGACGATGATGACCAGTATCCGCCGCTCCGACAGCCGCAAGAACTCGATGTGCCGGAACACCGAACTGCGCCTGGGCGCGAGCACGACCCCCACAAACTGCGACAGATTGGACAGCAGGTTGGCGGCGTTCGAGATGACCCTTTGCGGCTGATCCGGCGCCAGGCTCTGCGCGGCGAACTGCCCCTTGCGCACTGTCAACATTGTGTCCACGAACAGCCGGTAGCCGCGCGCAGTCGGTATACGGCCCGCAGACGTATGCGGGCTCACGATCAGGCCCAGCTCTTCGAGGTCTGCCATGACGTTGCGGATGGTCGCCGCCGACAAATCGAGCCCGGACGCACGCGAGAGCGTCCGCGACCCCACCGGCTGGCCATCTGCGATGTAGCGCTCGACCAGCGCTTTCATTAACAACTTGGCACGGTCATCGAGCATGATTTGATTTTAGTGATGTAATTTGTCGATGCGTTCAAAATTCCGCCATGTCGCCTTGATTGGAAAGTACCAGACTATCGCTTCGGGAACCAATGGGGCGTCGTCACGGCAGGCACTGGAAGATATTGCGCATTTCCTGCACACGCAAGGCTGCGAAGTGGTGTTTGAGCAGCAGACCGCCGTCAACATGGGTATCTCCGGTTACGCGGCATTGGACGTCGCGGCCATCGGAGCGCAATGCGACCTGGGCCTGGTCGTGGGTGGCGACGGGACGATGCTGGGTATCGGCCGCCAGCTGGCGCGGTACGGTGTACCGCTGATCGGCATCAACCAGGGTCGGCTCGGATTCATCACCGACATTCCGTTCGACGGGTTCCAGACTACCCTGCTGCCCATGCTGGCGGGTGCCTATGAAGAAGACCATCGTAGCCTCATGCAGGCCAGAGTGGTGCGTGACGGGCATCCCGTGTTTGACGCGCTGGCCATGAACGATGTGGTGGTCAATCGCGGTGCGACCTCGGGCATGGTGGAGTTGCGGGTCGAGATCGACGGCCATTTCGTGGCGAACCAACGCGCTGACGGCCTGATCATTGCCAGCCCCACGGGGTCAACGGCCTACGCATTGTCGGCCGGTGGGCCCTTGCTGCATCCGTCCATCCCTGGCTGGGTGCTCGTGCCCATCGCTCCGCACACGTTGTCCAACCGGCCGATCGTGTTGGCCGACGCGAGCGAGATCGCGATTGAGCTGGTGGCC
Source organism: Rhodoferax sp. (assembly GCA_043776215.1). Taxonomy (GTDB): domain Bacteria; phylum Pseudomonadota; class Gammaproteobacteria; order Burkholderiales; family Burkholderiaceae_C; genus CAISIP01. The sequence continues at coordinate 1,276 of JAYVRP010000190.1, forward strand.
GGGCGGGACGCAAGTGCGAACTTCGACATGCAATCCCTTGCGTCTTTGCTGCATGGCGACCGCATCGTGGTGTCGCGGTCCCAGTACCGCGCCCGTTTTCTTCATCCCAAAGGCTGGAGCTATTTTGATACCTTGCGGCAAAAGCTCCACTGGAACGAAGGAGTGGCCTGACTGTGGGACTCAAACGCATCGTGCTGCGTGATTTCGTGCTCGTGGACGAGCTCGATCTGGATCTGGCGCCCGGTTTCACTGTACTCACCGGTGAGACTGGTGCCGGAAAGTCCATCCTGATTGATGCCGTGCAGTTGGTCACGGGAGCCAGGGCAGATGCCACCACCGTGCGTGAAGGCGCCCAGCGGGCCGAAGTCAGTGCGGAGTTCGACAGTCCCAACTTCCTGGATACCTGGCTGGATGCAGGGGGATTTGATCGCAGCGAGACGCTGCTGATGCGGCGCACTGTCGACCTTCAGGGAAAAAGTCGCGGCTGGATCAACGGCAGCCCGGCAACGGCCGCCCAAATGCGTGCAGTGGGCGAGCAATTGATCGATATCCATGGCCAACACGCCTGGCAAAGCCTCACACGGCCAGACGCCGTGAGAGGTCTGCTGGACGCCTATGCCGGCATCGACCACACCGAGTTGACAAGGTGCTGGCTTCAGTGGCGTGGCGCCGACAAGGCACTGTCGGAGGCCCGCGCCGCGCAGGACACTCTGCACCGCGAACGCGAACGGCTGCACTGGCAGATCGGGGAGTTGGACAAACTGGCCCCCAGGGACGGCGAATGGGAGGAAATCAATACCGATCACGGTCGCCTTTCCAATGCGCAGTCGCTGCTCGATGCAGCGGCAAGCGCCGTCGAAGCCCTTCAAGACGGCGAAGGCAGCGCCAGCCACAACATGAATCTGGCATTGCAATCTCTGAGCCAGCAGGCACACGTGGAGCCGGCATTCAAGGCATTGGCAGACGTGTTGTCTTCAAGCTTGGCCGAGATTGAAGATGCCGCGCATACGTTGCGCGTATACCAGCGCAAAACGGAGCTGGATCCGCAACGCCTCGCGCAACTGGACGAACGGATATCCCTCTGGATTTCCCTGGCCAGGCGCTACAAACGCGCAGCCCATGAGC
>JAYVRP010000191.1:0-7829 GCA_043776215.1 Rhodoferax sp.
GTCGGAACACAGAAGCTCACGCGCCATGCCCTGGCGCGCCATCGCGCCCCGCAGGGTCAAGACCTTGTGCCCGGCGCGCGGCCCGAAGGCGATGCGGTAGGTGACGGCCGCCGCCTGCAGTGGCCGCAGGGTGCGCGCTTCGTCGCCGTCGGCATCCGGCTCAGCCAGCCAGGTCTGCCCCAACTCCTGGATCAACACGCCCCGGCGCGTGAGCATCTTCATCAGCCGGACGATGACCGTGTGCAGCAGCGCGTGCGGTTCGTCGTCGCTGGGCGCACCGGCTTCGACGAACACCGGCACACCATCGGCACCGCATCGGTACACCCCGTCCAGCACCAGGCAATGCAAGTGAATATTGAGGAAGAAGCGCCCAGACTACCTTGCCGCCGCAGCGCGGTAGCAATTGGACAGAGGCAATACGGCCGGTCGGTTCTCGCGCCAGCGCGCTACCAGCCGGGTGATCTGGGCACGGTTGTAGCCGCTGGTACGCACCAGGCAGGCGCGGACCACGCCGCGTTCAGCCTTGGAGCGCCGGGGGTAGTCAAAGCGCGTGAGAACGCCGCTGATGTGCTTGTAGCGCTGGCTGTCCTCGTCTACCCCTTGGGCCGAGAACTGCACCGGCGCGGTGGCACTGAGAAATTCCTGCAATTGCGCAATCGTGCGTAGCGGCGATTCGTTCATGTTGATCACCATCCTTTTGATGATCAACCCGGCACCGAATTCACCTCAATTGCGCCCCTTCAGGCTCATACCTCGTTGAAAACACGGGCCACCTTCAGGCTCACACCACGTTGGAAGGGGCTGAAGATGGACTGCCGGAAGAGTGATTGGCATAATGTGCCAACCTGGCTCAATTGGAGATCGTCATGCCGACCCGTAATGTTGTACTGACCAATCACCAGGCTTCCCTTGTCGAGCAGCTCGTCAGCACTGGCCGCTACCAGAACGCCAGTGAAGTGTTGCGGGAGGGTCTACGTCTGGTTGAACAACGTGAAGCCGAAGATGCCTCACGCTTGGAGGCCTTGCGCTCTGCTGTCAAGGTCGGTATCGATGACATGGATGCTGGCCGATTCAAGACTTTCGATACGACAGCCTCCTTGAGATTGCATCTCAAATCTATTACGGCTGACGCAATTGCAGAGGTATGAGTCGAACCTGGCGCGTTCGATTGACTCGACAGGCCGAGTCGGATTTTCTTGAAATTGCGAGGTGGACTGCCGAGAACTTTGGGGCTCTGCAGACAGAGTTCTACGCGGAGACGGTCACCTTGGCAATCGAGGCGCTGCATGGCGGCCCAGAAGTGGTGGGGGCCAAAGCGCGGGACGAAATTGCAAGGGGCGTACGCACCTTGCATGTTGCGCGGCAGGGCAGGAAGGGGCGTCACTTCGTGGTCTCCAGGGCCGCCGAAGGTCAGATCGTCGAAGTACTCCGGTTGTTGCACGACAGCATGGATCTGGCCAGGCATATGCCAGCGGTCGATGACCAACAGCGCTGACACCACAAGCAGCGCATGACGCTTGCTGCTGTCACATCCCAAATTTGTAGCGCGAAAGGGACAGTATCCGCAAACAGAGGACAGGTGTGGTCGAGGTCGGCGCGCGCATACTGATCGATGATTCATTGCTTCGATGCCGGTGTGGGTTCCGGCGGCGATACCCCATCGAAAGAGGACTGCCCGGATCTGGCTGTGTATTCTGAGGTTTTGGCCGACTCTGTCACTCGGTTGTCAATTCAATTTTGTTGTGGCCGGTACGCCGCCGCCGGTTGATTTTTTACCCACTACGATAGAAAATGACATATATGTCAATGGCTTAAAATCAGTGTCAACATGTCTGATGAAACTGGAAAGGAAAGGCTCTATTCCTTGCAGGATCATGTTCTGTCAAGATTGCAGGCCATAGAGGACCCTCAGTTGGCAATAGCCAAACTTTGCGGCGGGACGGCTCTATCCCGTTGCTGGCTTGACCACCGAATTTCCTACGACCTCGACTTCTTTTTTCCGGAGGGATTCAAGGCAAGGGGCATTGCTGGAGCCTTGAAAATGGCCGGTATCGCTTACGAGACGAAGGACTTGGTGGACGACCCCAGAAAGGCGAACCAACTGCATGGATACGTCGTCCACCAGGCCCAACGGCTGAAAGTGTCGTTCGTCGAGGATGCCTACTTCGACATTTTTCCCCCTGTGGTCGCGGCCTTCGGCGCAAGAATGGTGCGAACCGAAGCAATCCAAGGGCTCTACCACAGGAAACTCAGGACGGTGGCAGGAAGCGGTTCCGAGGGAGAGTCCTTCGTAGGTGGACGGCAGACGGCGCGCGACTTGTTCGATCTCCATGTCCTATCAGTGACGCACATGCCCCTGCAGGAGTTCATGGAATTCCTCCCCTATCAGTTCCCTGTCGCGGCCTTCGAAAACGGCCTGGCAAACATGCCGTGGTTCGAATTGATGGACGAACTTGGCGAAATCGTTTGTGACAATCGTTGGAACCAAGCCAAGGACGTCGCATTCTTGCAAAACGCCCTTTACTCGCAACTCGGTGCCACGTTGGTTCTGGATCCATGGGAGCAAGATGCAGTGTCGGAGCCTGGACCCAAATCCGCGTCGAAAGCCAAACGGAAAGGACACGGACCTGGACGGGGAGGGCGCAGTACATGAGTGCCACGAAGACGGGGAAAAGCTGGGAGGACGTCAGCAAAATGGCCTACTGGGACAGGGCTGTCTCGTTGGACAAGTGGCGCGAGAAGGTAGCCGAAGGACATCGGTCGTATCTGCCCGAAGCGGTGTCAACGATGACCCCGGTGGAGTTCATCGGTTTTTATGGCGTAGAGCGGTTCAAGCTGGATTGGCCCGTCCTCAGGGCCACCCTCACGCCGCCTGCGGCCAAGCGTGCTGGCGTATACGACATCGCCTGGAGCCGCCTGGTCGGCGGCGGGTGGAACCTGAAACCGACCGAAGACTTCTACCGCATGCCCGCCAGACGGAGGCAGTTCCTCGTGCAGGTGGCACGCACGCCGGGGAAATGCATCTATGAAGTCGCAAAGTCACTGGGAATGCAATATCGGCGGGCTCACGACCATGCCATGAATCTCGTCCGCGACGGGAAGCTCAGGACGATGGAGTCCTTCGAAGGCGGGCACCGTCAGTTGAAACTGTTCCCTTCCAGCCGGACCAAAGTGGTCCAGGATCGGTCAGAACCGGACAAAACCACATTGGTCGAACTAATCGACGAGGGCCAAACCCAGTAAAAAGCAAAGGCAAATCCGGATGCCTCGAATGCGATGGATTCGAGGGCGAACGGGCGGGTTGTTTCGCGCGCGGTGGCATACGAGATCGAGGTCCATCTCTTGGCGCAGCGGAATTCGATGTCGATGAGCGCCGACAACGGTCAGGTTGAAGGCGCGCGAAGGATGGCTTGTTATTGCACCTACACCCCAAGAATGCAGGTCTGGCATGTTGAGGCGGCAACCGGTGGTACTTGCGGGCGAACGGGGCAGCGGGGGCGCTGGAGCGTTTGGCCAGTGGCACAGGGGCTAACCGGTTCTCGTCCCAGCGAGCCACCAAGCGGGTGATCTGAGTGCGGCTGTAGCCACTGGTGCGGCGCAGGTAGGCCAGTACCACGCCACGATCAGCCTTGCTGCATTGGCGATACCCAAAACGCCGTAATACCCGACTGATGTGCTCGTAGCGCTGGGTATCACCGCCGCCTGCGGCGCAGGTGAAACTGACCTCGGGGGTTGCCGCTACACACTCCTGCAGTTGCGCAATCGTGCGCAGCTTTGTCTCGTCCATGTTGATCACCATCGTGGGGATGATCAAGCACACTGCAGTTCTGACTCCAATTCGCCCCTTCAGGCTCATTCCAGGTTGGACATACGTGCGCCCTTCAGGCCCATACCTCGTTGGACAAGGCTGATTCTGGCGTCGCGCGCGTGGTCGCCGTATGCTGTTTGACTCAGCGACGTAACTCGCGCTGCAGCGCGTCGATGCCATCGAGCAGACTGCAGAACTTTTCGCCAAAGGGGGTGATGCGGTACTCCACGCGGGGTGGCTTCTCGGCATAACTGCGCTTGTCGAGAATGCCGTAGCGCACCAGTTTGGCAAGCCGCTCGTTGAGAACCTTTTTCGACAGGCCGTCGATGCTGTGTTCCAACGCGCCGGGCCGACAGACGCCTCGGCGCACCGCGCCGATCACCGCCAGCGACCATTTGCAGCCCACGATGTCTTCGACCATGCGTGCCACGGGCGGGGTGTCCGGCGTGTCGCTGGCCTCGGTGGCGTCATTGACGGCGAATGGATTGTCGTGCATGCGGCTTCTGGATGGACACCGGCGGGTACCCGGGCACCGTTTGGTGCCTGCTGTTCAAGTCGATGGCGCGGTGATGCAATGCATGTGGTGCGCGTTATCGCCGCCCGAGTTCATCTTCAACATTGTAGGAGTGCCCTATGCGCCAGTTTTTCATCACACTGCTCGCCTGCGCGACCGCCCTGGTCGCTGCACCTGCGCTCGGTGCCGACGCCCCGCCGGTGCCGTACCCCAAAGGCTACCGCCACTGGACGCATGTCAAGACCATGGTGATCCAGCCCGGTCACGCGCTGTACGACAGCTTCGGTGGCATCCACCACCTGTACGCCAACAAGCTGGCCGAGAAGGGTTATGCCAGCGGCAAATTCCCCGACGGCGCCGTGATTGCCTTCGACTTGCTGACGGCAACTTCCGCCGACAACACCGTGCAGGAGGGGTCACGCAAGGTGTTGGGTGTGATGGTGAAGGACTCGCGCCGCTACAAGGACACCGGCGGCTGGGGCTTCGAGGGCTTCAAGGCCGATTCGAGCACCGAGCGCGCGGTCGGCAACCAGGCGGCCACGGCCTGCTACCAGTGCCACACGGCGCAGAAGGACAAGGATTACGTCTTCTCCAGCCTGCGCAAGTGATGAGCGCGTCGAAGTTGCCGCACCCGGTGTCGGACACCTGGCAATCGCGCCTCGGCCTGGCACCCGCAGGCGAGCCGGCGCCGCCCTGGGCGACGAGCCGGTGGTTCAACCACGAGGGCGCATCCCTGCAACCCGCCGCACTGCGCGGCCGCGTCGTTGTGCTGCATGCCTTCCAGATGTTGTGCCCGGCCTGCGTGCACCATGGGCTGCCGCAGGCGCAGCGCATCCAGGCCGCCTTCGCCGATGACGACGTGACCGTGGTCGGCCTGCATACCGTCTTCGAGCACCATGCGGCGATGACGCCGGTATCGCTCGAAGCGTTCCTGCACGAGAACCGGATCCGCTTTGCGGTGGGGGTGGATGCCACCGCATCGGACGCGACCGACCCGATTCCGATCACCATGCGCAGCTACGGCCTTCAAGGCACGCCCAGCCTCCTACTGATAGACCGCAAGGGGTACGTGCGTCGCCACGCTTTTGGCGCCGAGGAGGATCTCGCGGTCGGTGCTGCAATCGCGGCGCTGCTCGCCGAAGTAGATTGAACACGGGCAAACGGTGTTGAAGTTCAGCGGTGACCGCGCCCGCGCCCGCGGCTGCACCTCGTTGGACTCCATGGGATGCTGGCGCCCGGCGCCAAGCGGAGGGCACTGTTGGTGCCGCAGGGCCGACCGCACCCCTTGTCGGGTGCTGCGACGTCTCCGGCTTCGCGCCGACGCGCTCCTACGGCTACTTGAAATACCCGCGTTGCAGCAATTCAGCGTACATGCGTTTAACCGCTGCGCCGCCGCGCTGGATGATGCGTGCTTCGTCGTCAACCACGAAACGGTTGTCGTAGACCTGGAAATTGCCGTCGGTCATGACGTTGCGTACCTGGGAGCCCGAGGCGTAGAGCAGGTTCCAGAGCGGACGCGGCGAGATCGCGCCGGTGCCGGCCAGCGGGCTGGTGATGTCCAGAGTGACCAGATCGGCCTTGGCACCCACCGCAATACGGCCCAGGTCGTCGCGCCGCAGCACCGAGGCCGGTACCGAGGTGGCACCGTACACAGCCTGCTCGATGGTGGGCCGCACCATCGGGACGCGGCTGGTTTTCGACAGCAGGCCATGGCGCGCCTGGCCGTGGATGACGGCCATCTTGATGTTCTCCACCATGTCGTTGGAGTGCGTGTCGATGGCCGGCCCGCTCTTGACGCCCGCTGCCAGTGCCTCGGACCAGGGCTGAGGCGTGCCGCCCGGCCCGCCACCGGATGGGCAGGTGGCAAAAAAAGCGTTGTTACGTGCCATGATCTTGAGATCGATCTCCAGGTCCATGCCACTCATGTGCGCGGCGAACACGCCCTGTTCGTAAAACCGCAGCTTCTCCAGCCATTCAACCGGTGTGACGCCCCAGAGCTTCTTGACGCGTTCGGTTTCCGTCGCCGACTGGGACAGGTGCAGGTGGATGCCGTTGCCCAGCTCTTTTGCCGCCTCCAGAATCTTGGCCATGGTCTCGGGCGTATGGGTATCGGTGGCATGGGGTGCCATGTTGGGGCGCATACGGCCGTCTTCAGTGCCGTTGTAACGCACACCAAAGAGCCGGTTCGCCTCGATTTCGGCCAGCGTATCGGGCACTGAATCGAACAGTGCCTGGTCGCTCTTGCGGCCCCACACCGGAAACAGCCGCTGCACGCCCGGGATCATGCCGCTGGGATAGCCGCGCGCGGCCCAGCGCGACGCCACCCGCACATAGGAATAGGCGCGGCGTACGTTGTGGTCCTGGTTGACCACCGTGGTTACGCCGGAGCGCAACAGCTCCAGCAGGTTGAACGCCATCAAGTCATCCATGGCTTCGTCGTCGAAAGCCTCCACCACCTCGTGCGGCACGGCGGTACCGCCGCCGCCCTCGATCACGGCACGGGTGTAGGACCCGACGGACACATGGGTGTGCCCGGAAATGAATCCCGGCAACAGCAGGTGATTGCGCGCGTGGACGCGCGGCGCATTGCCGCGTATCGGCTCGGTGCTGACCTCCACGATGCGGTCGTCGCGCACCCGCACCGACACGTTGTGCTGCACCACCGGCGCGTCGCCCTGCCAGACCAGCGCTGCGCCGGACTCGATGATGCAGTCGCGATGCGGTGGCGGGTTGGCAGCCACCGGCCAGCGCGTGGCGGGCGATTGCGCCAACGCACCGCAGCCGGCCAGGCCGGAGCCGGCTGCGCCGACCATCAAGGCGCTGAACGCCTGGCGGCGTGTCAGCTGCGAACCTTGACCGGCTTTCGCCGGGTCGCCGCAAGACGGGCAAAAGCAGGCCAGCGCGGGATGGTCGTCATGTTCGGCGGCAGAGCGGGGAGTCGAGGGCATCGTGTGTCTCCGGGGCGAGGCGGCCCATGCAGGGGGGGCCGGAAAACTCATTTTTGGCAGATCCAAATATTTAGTCAATAGAACAATCAGTGGGACGACGCCGGCCACCGCACCGTCTTGTGCCGTACGTGTTTCGCCTGGCGGAACGTCATGCACAAGCTCCGCCAGGACATCAGAGACCCGAGCAATCTGGGCACATGCCCAGTGAAGGCTGCGCCTCCCACCAGCGCGGTACTGGATGCTGAAGTGAATCTCCCACTGAATATTCCTCAAGAACCAGTGCCACGCCCGAGCATGTCTTCCAGCGCCCATGGCACCGGCCGTTTGATGAATGCACGTCGGCACGATGCAGAATGCGGGGAAGCCAAGCCGGCACCCGGGTCGACAACCCCAGCGCAAGCCGGGCGGTGGACCTGGATGGCGCCTGGTGGTTTTTGCGGTACAACTCCACTCGCGTTCAAGTTATTACATGCTCCTGGATATGGGTCCGCTGCGCCGCAACGTCGCTTTCCGGCGCCTGTTCGCCAGCCAGTTCATCTCTGGTCTGGGCACCATGGTC
>JAYVRP010000192.1:0-2378 GCA_043776215.1 Rhodoferax sp.
TCGTCGCCCGTGAGGGCCGCCCATTGGTCGTAGTCGCGCGCCTGGCCGCGCATGTAGATCATGCCGTTGATGCTGGAGCAGCCGCCCAGCGTCTTGCCACGCGGGTACAGCAGGGTGCGCCCGTTCAGGCCGGCGGAGGGCTCGGTCTGGTACAGCCAGTCGGTGCGCGGGTTGCCGATGCAATACAGGTAACCCACGGGGATGTGGATCCAGTGGTAGTTGTCGCTGCCGCCGGCCTCCAGCAACAATACCCGTTTGGACGGGTCGGCGCTCAGGCGGTTGGCCAGCAGACAACCCGCCGTTCCGGCCCCGACGATGATGTAGTCGTAGGTTTGTGCATCCGGCTGGCTCATGGTGGCATCTCCCGCAGCAACCAGCCCTTGAAGGCCTGTGCCGCTGCATTGGTCTGGCTGCCCTCGGGGGCGATCAGGTAATAGGCTTCCGTCATAGGCACTGAAAACGCCACCGGTCGCACCAGGCGGCCGCTGGTGATCAAGTCGTTGGCCACGGTTTCGTGCGCCATCGCCACGCCCAGGCCCTGCAGCGCCCACTCCAGGCTGACCGCCCAGGTGCTGGCGCGATGCACCAATGGCTTGCGGGTGGCCGTGCCATCGGGGCTGGCCTCCAGCCAGGCGTCCCAGCTCTGCAAGGTGCCGGGCAAGTCGAACAGGCGCTGCCGCAGCAAATCCGCCACGCTGCCGATGCGCGTGGCCAGCTCCGGGGCGCATACCGGAAACACCGTGTCGTGCGTCAATCGCTGGCCGACGCGGCTCTCCCATTTGCCCTGGCCAAAAACGATCTCGATGGCCGCCGAGTCGCGCCGCTTTTCCTGCGGCCAGATCGACGTGGCCACGTTCAGATGCACCCAGGGAAACTCGTCCAGAAAGCGCCCCAGGCGCGGCGTGAGCCAGAAAATGGCAAACGACAGGTTGCAGTGCAACTCCAACACATCGGGGTCGTTGCGGCCCACCAGTACCGCCGTGCCTTCCTCCAGCGTGGCAAAGGCCGCCTGCACGCTGGGCAGGTAACCACGCCCTTCGTCGGTCAACTCGAGCCCGCGCACGCGGCGGTAAAACAAGGTACGGCCCAGGGCGCTTTCCAGGCTTTTGATCTGCTGGCTGACAGCCGATTGCGTCATGTGCAGCTCCTGCGCGGCGGCAGTGAAGCTCAGCGCCCGGGCCGACGCTTCAAAGGCGCGCAGCCAGTTCAGAGGAGGTAGACGGGACATGGATTCGCGTTCGCGCCGAGCCCTGTGACTCCGCTCAGGACCAGCCTGTCGGAGGAAGCAGACCCTTCGACTGGCGCAGGGCGAACGGCAACAAGGGTCAGGGTTTGGGGCAAGAGTGGAGGTGAGGTCAGATCAACGGGAACGCATTAGCATTGCTAATCTTATAACGCAAGTTTCTTGGTTTGTCAGCGTGTGCATCCACGCGCAGACTGCCAGATTTTCCAGCAACGCAACAAGCACTTCCCCATGAGCAACAACAGCAAACTCAAAATCGGTTTCATCGGCCTCGGTGCATTGGGCCAGGGCCTGTGCAACAGCCTCGTCAAAGGCGGCTTCGACGTCACCGTCACCGACCTCAGCCCGGCCCTTGGCAAGACGCTGGTGGCCGCGGGCGCCCACTGGTCCGACGATGTCGCCGGCGCTTGCCGCCACGCCGACGTGGTGATCACTGCGCTGCCCTCCCCGGCGGTGTCGCGCCAGGTGGTTGAAGGCCCGGGCGGCGTGTTCGAGAGTCTGCCCACGGGGGGTGTCTGGGTCGAAATGAGCACGACCGATTTCGAAGACCTGCAGCGCCTGCACGCTGCGGCGGCGGCGCGGGGCATCAGCGTGCTCGAATGCCCGGTGACCGGTGGTGTGCATCTGGCCGACTCGGGCGAAATCACGGTGCTGGTGGGCGGCGAGCAGGCGGTTTACCAGCGCGTCGAGCCGCTGCTCCAGACCATGGGTGGTCAGATCATCTACATGGGCAAGCTGGGCAATGCATCGGTGGTGAAGGTGGTGACCAACATGCTGGCCTTCATCCATCTGGTGGCGGCAGCCGAAGCCATGATGGTGCCGGCCAAATACGGCGTCGACCCGGACGCCACCTACCGCGCCATCCGCGCCAGCTCGGGCAACAGCTTCGTGCACGAAACCGAATCCAAACTCATCCTGTCGGGCAGCTACAACGTGAAATTCACCATGGACCTGGCCTGCAAGGACCTCGGCCTGGTGAACAACATCGCCGAGAAACTGGGTGTGCCACTCGAGCTGGGCAGCATGACGCAACAGATCTTCACCCGCGCCCGGGGCCTGTTCGGCGGCAACGCGCAGTCGCCCGAAGTGGCCCGCATGATCGAACAGGCCTGCCACCTGGACTTGCGCGCGCCCG
>JAYVRP010000193.1:0-2376 GCA_043776215.1 Rhodoferax sp.
CACGCATTGCCAGGTGTGGGCGAGAACCTGCAGGACCATTTGCAGATCCGGCTGATTTTCGAATGCAGCAAACCCATCACCACCAACGACCAGCTCAACTCCTGGATCGGCCAGATCAAGCTGGGGCTGCAGTGGTTGCTGTACCGCAGCGGGCCGCTGGCGGTGGGCATCAACCAGGGCGGGTGTTTCATGCGCGCGCTGCCGACGGCGACCAGCCCAGACATCCAGTTCCACGTCGCCACGCTGTCGGCCGATATGGCCGGCGGCAAGGTGCATCCCTTTTCAGGCTTCACGATGTCGGTCTGCCAATTGCGACCCGAGTCGCGCGGGCACATACGCATCCGCTCGAACGACCCCTTCGCGGCGCCGGAAATGCAGCCCAATTACCTGGCCACCGAGCTCGACCGGCGCACGGCCATCGCCGGCATGAAAGCAGCGCGCGCGATCGCTGCGGCGCCGTCGATGCGGCCCTATGTGAAGCGCGAGGTCAAGCCCGGGCCGGATGCCGGGGACGACGCCGCGCTGCTGGAGTTTTGCCGCAACCACGGCGCCACCATTTTTCATCCCAGCGGCACTTGCGCCATGGGCAGTGACCCGGCCTGTGGCGCCGTGGTGGACGCACGGCTGCGCGTGCATGGCATGGCGGGCCTGCGTGTGGTCGATTGCTCGGTGATGCCCACGCTGGTGTCCGGCAATACCAACGCAGCCGCCGTGATGATGGCCGAGAAGGCGGCGGATATGGTCCGCGAGGACCGGCGCCGGAGCTGAAAGTGTGAAAAGGCGGGGCCCTTGCCGGCCCCAATGTGTCAACTGCCAACGAAAAGGAGATCCTGCCATGACCCAACCAAGCAACCCCAAACGCCGCCTGGCGCTGAGTGCCGGCGCCGCAGTGGCTGGCGCGCTCGTCTCTGCACCCGCGCTGGCGCAGAACGTGAACCGGTTCAAGATCCAGACTGCGGTTCCCAGTTCGAGCATCTACTTCGATCTGATGAAGCGCTTTGCCGACCGCGTGGACAAGATGTCCAGCGGCCGCATCAAGATGGAAATGCTGCCCGACGGCGCCGTAGTGGCGGCGTTCGAGATCGTCGACGCGGTCGACAAGGGTGTGGTGGACGGTGGTTATGCCTGGACACACTACTGGTCGGGCAAGAACACGGCGGCCGGGCTCTTTTCCAACCCGGCGGCCGGCGCCGGCACCGGCATGGACCAGTTGTCCCACGTGGCCTGGTTGTTCCAGGGCGGTGGCAACGTGTTGTACAAAAAACTCTTCAGTGAAGGCCTCAAGCTCAACATCGAGCCTTTCATGATCCAGCCCATGGGGCCCGATCCTCTCGGGTGGTTCAAGAATCCCATCAGTTCATTGGAGGACATGAAAAAGCTCAAATACCGCTCGCCTCCGGGGCTGGTGGCCGAGATTTTCAAGGAACTGGGGGTCAACGCCGTCGCCATGCCTGGCGGCGAGATCGTTCCGGCGGCGCAACGCGGTGTGATCGATGCGGCCGAATGGATCGGACCCGCTGACGACATGGCGCTGGGTTTCCACACTGTCTTCAAGCACTATTACCTGCAAGGGTTGCACCAAAGCACCGATGTCGGCGAGTTGCTGCTCAACAAGACGAGCTGGAACAAGCTGACGCCGGACCTGAAGGCCATCGTCGAAGCTGCGGTCATGGCCACCATGACCGAGACCTACACCTTCAACGTGCACCGCAACGCGGTCGCGCTGGACAAGCTCAAGAATGAGCACAAGGTGGCGATCCACGACACACCGCGCGACATCTTCCCGGCGTTCATCAAGGCCACCAACCTGATCTACGACCGGGAAGCGTCGAAGAACCCGCTCTTCAAGGAGACCCTGGAGTCCCAGCGTACGTTCGCCAAGCTGGTGGTGCCGTACTGGACCAAGATCAACGGCCTGTACTACAACCTGGGCATCGAATCGCCCAACGCCAAATAAGCCACGGAAGCCACCATGACGCCATCCGACTCCAGCCTGGCCCTGCTGGCACGGCGCATCGACCGTGTCGCCATCTGGTCGGGTCGCATTGCGGCCTGGCTGGTGGTGCCCATGGTGTTATCGCTGTGTTACGAGGTCGTCGCACGGTATGTGTTCAACGCGCCCACGCAGTGGGCCTACGACATGACCTTCATGTTGTACGGCAGCTTCTTCATGCTGGGTGCGGCCTTCACGCTGCAACGCAAGGGCCATGTGCGCACCGACTCGCTGTATGCCAACTGGTCACCCAGGCGCCAGGCCTGGACCGACCTGACCTGCTATGTGGTGATGTTCCTGCCCTTTGTCGGTGTTTTCGCGTTTGTGGGCTGGGGTTATTTCGTCAAGGCCTGGGTCACCAACGAAACCTTCGTCAGCAGTGC
>JAYVRP010000194.1:0-2376 GCA_043776215.1 Rhodoferax sp.
GCCCTGCGCCTTGCCTTTGGCCAACATCGCATCCAGCGCCTCGCGGCCCACTTCGAGTGCAATGTGCAGGTCGTAGTCGTGCTGGTCCTTGAAGTCGAAGGCCATGTCAGGCGCCTCGAAAAATGCCAGACAGGAGCCATCATCGAGTTGGTAGAACGTGTGTAGTGTCTCGGTCGGACGGCCGCTCTTGGTCTCGTTGATCTCGAGCGTGCTGACCAGCGGCAGGCCCAGGAACTCCTCGTAGAACTTGCGCGTCTGCTCGGAGTCGCGGCAACGGTAGGCGTTGTGGTGCAGTTTGCGGATCATCGGTGTGCTCCCGGGACGCTCTTGCGCTAGGCGACGACCATCTTGGACTTGTCCAGGCTGGCACCAAAACCCTCGATTGCCTGGTGCACTGCTCCCCAGTTCTTGAGTGCCTTCATACGGCCCATCCACTGCTTGACGTTCGGGAAGGCGGCAAAGTCGCTCCCGGTGAGTTCGGCCAGAAACACGAACTCTGCGCAGAAGTAATCGGCAATCGTCATGGCGCTGCCGCAGACATAGGCATTGCTACTGCCCAGGAAATGGTCGTTGAGCACCTGCAGCCAGCCCTGCGCGCGTTCCTTGCCCCAGGCCAGCGTGGCGTCCTGCGCCTCGTCGCTGCGGCGCTTGTGCATTGGAAAGATCTGCGGATAGACCAGGCCATAGGCCAGGTCACGGCACAGCTGGGTGTTGATCCAGTCCATGCGTTCGTTGACACGTGCACGCTGCCGCAGGTCCTGGGGGTACAGCGGCGAGCCGCTCTTCTCGGCCAGAAACTTCAGGATGGCCGAGCTTTCGGTCATCCGGAAATCCCCGTCCTCCAGCATGGGCACCAGGCGATTCGGGTTAAGCCCCACATAGGGCGGCTGGTAATGCTCGCCGGTGAACAGGTCCACCACCTGCATGTCGAGCGCGATGCCGCTTTCGGCAGCGAACATCATGATCGGGCGGCTGGTGGTGGATGCAGGGTGGTAATAGAGTTTCATGCTGGTTCTCCTGGGTTTATGGGTGCGGGTGCCTGGGGACGGATCGCGCTGGCAAAAAGGCGACCTGCACCGCGCCAACGCTCCGACAGGCGAAGCTTACCAGCGCGGTTTTGTCAAGCGCGGGTCCGGGGTTATTGATGACGCCGGATGCGAAGCCGCGCAAGGAAAGGCCCCCGCCGCAGCCTGTGTGATGCGGATCCCTTCGCCGAGCTCAGGACAGGCAGCTTCGACTGGCTCACTCCGCAGGCGGGAGCAGTCGCTCCACCGCCAACCCCAGGTAGGGTGCGGCCATGTCGGGGGGCAGTCCGTAGGTAAAGGAAAACTGGCTGGCACCCATGGGCGCACGGCCGGCTGCGCGCAAGGCGCCCAGCAGCTGGAACGGAATCGCGACCGACTGGCCGTCGCTGCAGGTCATGCTGGCGACGCCGCTGGTGCTGGCCGTCAGCTGCAGCGCCCCCATGCAGTCGAAAGCCGGCGCGTCCCGGCTGTGCAAGTGGAGGGTGCCCATGCGTGCTTGGGCATAACTCGCCTCCCCCAGCAACAGGCGCCCGCCGACCACGCCGGCCGCGCTGGCGCGCGAGGCGAACAGGGTCTGCGCCTTGTCATCGATGGCAGCGCAGCCGGCCAGGCACACGGTCAGGCCGGCGGCCAGGTGCAACAGGCGCAGGCTGATCGAGTTGGTGAAGGTGAAGGCGTTCATGCTGCGATCGTAGAGCCGGGCGCCCGCGCCACCAAAGGCACATGAAACGGGTGATGGCAGGCCAGTTCCGGGCACTGCGGGAAAGTGCCGACGCCCCCACCTGGCGCGCGCAAGTGGCGAATCTGTGGACAATGCGCTGGTCGAACACCGCAACGCGTCGCACTTCCCCGGCATCGAGGGCATCCGCATGCACAACGCTATCGCTCCGGCAGAGGCCCTGCCGCAGCCCGGCCGGTCTGTACCGGAACCGGATGAAGCTGGCCTGAACGAACCCGCGCTGGCGGACGACTGGCTTGCCGCACTGTGCGCCGAAAGCGATGCGATCACCGACCGCCGGAAGTACGTGTTGGGCGAAGTGGCCGCCGATAACCAGGCCGAGCTGACGTTGCCACGGGTCGGCCTGGCCCTGTCGGGAGGCGGTGTACGCAGCGCCACCTTCGCATTGGGCTTGCTGCGCGGTCTGGCACAAAGCAAGGGTGCGCCAGGCCCGGCCACCGATCCGCCACGCCATGCACTGGCCAGCGACGGGCTGCTGGGCCGGCTCGACTACCTGTCCACTGTCTCAGGTGGCGGCTACATCGGCAGCATGTACGGCCGGCTGGTGTCCACGTACGGGCTGCATCGCGCCCAGGCTTTGTTGGCCCGGCCCCGTTCATCCGTGCTGGGCTG
>JAYVRP010000195.1:0-7776 GCA_043776215.1 Rhodoferax sp.
ATCAGGAAACCCTGGATGCTGCCGCAGCCCATGTCGCGCATCAACGCCAGTTCGGCATCGGTCTCGACGCCCTCTGCCACCGTACTCAGCGACAGCTTCTGCGCCATCGCCATACTGCTCTCCAGTATGGCGCGCGCCGCCGAGTCCTGGAGGCCCCGGTTGACAAAGCTGCGGTCGAGCTTCATTTCCGTGAAGGGGATACGCCCGAGCTGCTCGAACGACGAGTAACCAATGCCGAAGTCGTCGATCGACAGGCCAAACCCCTTCAGGCGCAGCCGGCTGAGCACGTCCAGCGTGATGGCGACATCCTTGGTGACGCCAGTCTCTGTCACTTCGAGCACGATGTCCGCAGGCTTCAAGCCTACCGCATGGGCCGACTCCAGCATCAGATCGGGCAGGTTCAGGTCATCCAGCCAGAGCGCCGAGAGGTTGATCGAAATCGTCAGCGGGAAACCTGCCGCGTGCAACCTGGCGCCCGCCTCCAGTCCCTTGTCCAGCAACACGCCGGACAATTCACCGATGAGCCCGGTGCGCTCGGCCAACACGATAAACAGATCGGGCGGAACATAGGTTCCATCCGCCTGGCGCCAACGTGCAAGGGCCTCCACACCGACAGGCTCCAGGGTGTCCGCTTTTACCTTGGGCTGCAGCCAGACCGAGAACTCCTGGCGAGCGATACCCAGGCGGATGGTCTCCGGCGTCAGGGCCGATTTGTCGCGCGCCAATCTGCGGTCGATCGGCACCTGCGAGGTCTGGCGCAAAAGTTCGCGCATGGATTCAGGCGTGGCCGGCTTCTGGATCTGGCCCACTACCGTGAGCCCCTGCAAAGCGGCCAGCTTGCTCACCGTGGTCAGGATCTGGCGGTCCGCGCCGCTCATCAGGATCAGACCTCCGCGAAATCCGATCTGGCCAAATCGGCGAATCATCTCGATGCCGTCCATCTCGGGCATGTTCAGGTCACACACCACGACACCGAATTGGTCCGCGCGGCGATTCATGGCAACAATAGCCTCGACGCCGTTGTGCGCCGTCACCACGTCGGGCACACCAATGCTGGCCAGCATTTGTGTCATCTGCATCAGGACCACGGGGTCGTCATCCACCACCAGCACCGCATCGACCAGGGTGCCACCAGCCGCCGGCAGGTCGTCCAAGGGGACCGGAGCCGACGTCAGCTCCACCTCGTCCAGTGCTGCCGTAGCGGCGCTGACCCGGTCCAGGGCGGAAGCGAGTTGCCCCAGCCAACCCGTTGGATCGACCCGCGGGTTGTCGCGCGCCTCCTGCTCCAGCGCACTCGCCAGCGCCGCATACTGTAGCGCTCCCACTGTGCTGGCAGACGACTTCTGGCGGTGCATTTCCCGCACCAGCTGTGCCGGTACCCCGCTGCGCGTCGCCAACCCGTCGATGCCCGCACGCGCAGAATCCAGAAACGTGGCGAGCAATGCACGGGCTTGTGATGCGCTGATGCGTCCCAGGACACGGTACAGTTGGCTCAGGTCCAGCACTGCGTCCAGCGAATCGTCCGAACGTCGGGCCGGAGTGAGCACTTGAGCGAGGCTCGTCACAGCCTTGGTGTCGAGCCATCGCTGCAGCATCGCTGCCAATCCGTCCAGCGACATGGGTTTGGACAACAGATCATCCATGCCGGCATCCAGACAGCGCGTGCGCAAGTCCCCGACGATGGCCGCGCTTTGACCAATCACGGGCAAGCGACGGCCAGGTCGCGGCTCCAGCAGGCGGATGTTGCGTGCCAGCGCGAAACCATCCATGATCGGCATGTCCAGGTCTGTCAGCACCAGATCAAACGGCGCACTTTTCCAGCGCGCCAGCGCGGCGACGCCGTCCCCCACCACGGCGACATCGCAACCCAGGCTGGTCAACTGCAACTGGAGGACCGCCTGGTTGGGGGCGTAATCCTCGGCCACCAGAATTCGGGGCCTGGTCGCAAACATGAGGGCTCCACGCGCCATCCCGGATTGCTTCGCTGGCGGGCCAGCGACAAGCGCTCCGGCGGGCGCCTGCGGCAGATCGACCCAGAATGAACTGCCTTCGCCCAGGCGTGATTCATAACCAATGGCCCCACCCATCGCGTCCACCAGCCGCTTGGTGATCACCAGGCCGATGCCGGTCCCCTCCACCGCGCCGCGTTCCGCCCCCAGGCGGTCGAAGGCTGAAAAGATGCGGCTGGCACGGTCTGGCGAAATACCATGCCCGGTGTCCTGAACTTCAAGACGCACCAGCGCAACCCCGGCACCGGCGCTGGCCGGGCGTCGCATGCAGCGGACCCGCACCGTCCCGTCCGCCCGGTTGTATTTGATGGCATTGGACAACAGGTTGATGATGACCTGGCGCAGCCGCGTCGCGTCCGCCATCACCATGGCGTTGCGGGCGCCGCCTGCCGCATAAACGATGCGGATTCCCTGCTTGGCGGCCAGGGGGGCCACGAGCGACAGGCTTTCGTTGATGGCGTGATCGAGTGCCACGCGTGACATGCTCAGCTCCAGATGCCCCGCCTCGACGCGTCCGAGATCAATCAAATCGTCCACCAGTGACAACAGGTGCTGGCCTGCGCGCTCGATTTCCCCGGCGTTGTCGCTGGCCGATTGCGAGACATGGGTGTCCGACCGGAGCAACTGCGAGAAACCGAGGATGGCGTTGAGCGGAGTGCGAAGTTCATGGCTGACACTGGCCAGAAAGGCGCTTTTGGCCCGGTTCGCACGCTCGGCTTCTTCCTTGGCCAGCAACAAATCCTCCTCCGCCTTGCGCCGGTCCGTGATGTCGACTCCGAACACGTACACCCGGCCGTGGGACGCATCGTGGTCAATGCCGATCACATGGGTGATCTGGAGATCGATGCGCCCGCGCAGCTCGTTCGCCGGGAAACTGCGCACGCACACGGCCCGTTCGCCCCGTCGCGCCCGCGCGATTTCCAGCATGTTGTGCTGGTACCGCGCGGGGTCCAGCACGTCGCGCATGTGGTGCCCCACGATGTCAACCGCCTGGCGCCCCAGAAGTTCGGCCATGCGGGTGTTGACATAGGTGTAGACACAGGTCTGATCGACCACAGCAACGTAACCGGGAAAGGCGTCCATGTGCTCGCGCTGGGCACTTTCACTGTCACGCAGCGCCTGCAGGGCATGTTCTTCGCGCGTGATGTCGCGAAACGTCCAGACCCGCGTCGGCCCCACGCCTTCCTGCATCGGGACACTGCGCCTGAGAAGCACCCGGCCGTCACGCAGCAGCACCCTGTCTTCGTGCGGAACATCCAGCCGCAGGATCTCATCGATCCGCCGGACCTCGGCATCCGGATCCACGAACAACTTTCTGGCCGCGACGATCACCTCGGCGCGCCCTGTAGCCGCAGCCTGCTCCGGCGGAATCTGCCACAGCTCGAAAAAGCGTTCGTTGGCAAACAGCAGCCGACCCTGAAGGTCACTGGCGTCGTAGGCGAACATGCCGTCGGTCGTGGCGTTGAAGGTCCGCCTCAGGTTCTCCAGGCTGGTGGCCAGGGCCACACGGGTCGCCTCCTGGTCGGTGATGTCGCGCGTGACCGCGATCAGGCCGCGCAGGCCGGCGTGTCGCGTCTCGAAGGGCGTCAGCGTGGTCTCCATGAACCGCTGGCCCTGCCCCGGAATATCCACCGAGGCACGTAACACGCAGGGCTTGCGCTCGGCCACACACTGCTTCGCGGCGGCCTTGCGCTCCTCGGTGATCAGCGCTGGCATCACCTCCACGGCCGTGCGCCCGATCACCTGCTCGCGCGCATGCCCAGTCTGCCGGCACCAGGCATCGTTGACCATCAGGTACCGGCCATGCTGGTCAATCATGCTGATCACGTCATTGACCGAGTTCACGACGCATTCCGCCGTGCGCAACGCGTCCTCGGCGTCATCGATCGAGGTGAGGTCGGACACCATGCCCACGGTTCCGGCACGCGCACCGCTGGCTTCGAAAATTGGCGTCAGGTTCACCAGGCAATGCACCTGGGTGCCATCGGGCCGGCACCAACGCCAGTCGTGGACGCGCGGGCCGTCGGTATCCATCGCGGCGAGCGCAGTGCGCAACAAGCCCGCATCGGCCGGAGCCACAAACGCATCCATCGGTCGGCCAACCACGGCTTCCCGCGACAAGCCGAGCACGCCACACATGGCCGGGTTGACATCGGTGGTCGATCCATTGGTGCCGACGAACCAGAAACCCAACTGGGTCGTCTGCTGCATGGCGGTCAACAAGTGCTGCTTCTCGGCCAGCGTGTCGAGTGCCTGCTTGCGCTCGGTGATGTCCTGCACCGTGCCCAGCACCCGCACCGCATGGCCTGGCGCGTCGAAGAAGACCTCGCAGACGCTGTGGACCACACACACGGACCCATCCGGGCGGCACACCCGATAGG
Organism: Rhodoferax sp.; assembly: GCA_043776215.1. GTDB lineage: Bacteria > Pseudomonadota > Gammaproteobacteria > Burkholderiales > Burkholderiaceae_C > CAISIP01. The sequence continues at coordinate 4,391 of JAYVRP010000195.1, forward strand.
TACAGTCGTAAGAAGGCCCCCCCCGCATGGCCGCATGCAACATCGCCTGCTGCAGGTCCCGGTCATCCGGATGCACACCATTCAGAAAAACGCTGGGGGCTGGCGTCACGCGGCCTGGCTCCAGACCCCACAGGCGGAAGTGTTCGTCCGACCATTGAAGTTCACCGGTCACCGGATTCCAGTCGAAACTGCCCAGCCGGGCCAGCCGCTCGGCGCGTCCAAGCTGCTCGTGGCTGCGCTGCAGCGCATCGAGCTGGGCCGCCTCGGCTCCGCGCAAGGCGACGTTGACACGCACGGCGCGGTGGGCGCGCAAGGCAACAATGCTCACGTACAACAAGAACATGAACACCATCACAGCCATGCCGCTGCTGATGGAGTCGCGCTGCACAAACAGGCAGAAGGCCAACGCGGCAAGACTCGGCACGCTGAAGGCCATCGCTGATTTCAGGTCGAACGCGTAGGCCGTCATCGAGCTCACGCAAATACCCGTCAGCGCAAACACGAGAAAAGCCGTGTGCATGACATGATTGATCGGATACAGGTACAGGCTTGCCAGCGCCCACACCAATCCATGCGCGGCAGACACCACCCTGTGACGCGTGACCCAGACAAAATCCAGCGCATGGTCAGGCTCCGCACGCGCCTGCGCCCGCCCTACCAGTACCCGCGCCAGCAACACGGCGCACACACCGGCCAACCAGAAGAAAATAGTCGTGTGGGAGATCACCGGCGCCAGCACGCCGGCCAGCACCACGGCCACGGCCATGCTGCCAGCGGCCGCGGCGGGCCACGTTGCCGCATGCAGGCGCACCTGCTCGTCACGCATGAGCAGGTCGAGCGCAGCGCCCGCGGGCGGGTGGGAGGTACGGGGAGTTTTCCGATTCACGGTGCAGGCGTGATGTTAGCCTGCACCGGACCCCAAACCCTGGGCAATGGCGTCAGGCCGTTGCCGGAACCAGGAAGTCCTGGCTGATGTGCATGCCCAGGTCGTTCACACGGTCGAGGAACTGCGTCAGGTAGGCATGCAGGCCGGTTGCCAGTATTTCGTCGATGCGACCGTATTGGAGTTCGGCGCGCAACTTGCCGGCCCGGCGCTGCGTCTCGCTGTCCGGGTCGCTGGCTACCATGGCCAGGTTGCTGACCACTTCATTCAGGCTGGCATGCAGTGACCGCGGCATGTCCGGGCGCAGGATCAGCAACTCGGCCACCCGCTCGGGCTTGATGACGTCGCGGTAGACCTTGCGATAAATCTCGAAGCCGGAAACGCTGCGCAGGATCGCGCTCCAGTGGTAGAAGTCGTACTCTTGGTCCTTCTCGCTGGCGGCACCGAAGAAATCCGTCTCCACCGCATGAAACTTGACGTCCACCAGGCGCGCCGTGTTGTCCGCGCGCTCCAGGAACGTGCCCAGGCGCATGAAGTACAGGGCCTCGTCCATCAGCATCGTGCCCACGGTCACACCACGCGACAGATGCGAACGGAACTTCACCCATTCGAAGAACTGCCCCGGGTCACGTTCAAACTCACCGGCCTTGATCATGCGGCGCACTTCCAGCCAGGTCTGGTTCTGGGTTTCCCAGACTTCCGTGGTCAAGGTGCCCCGCACGGCCCGCGCATTTTCGCGCGCCGCCCCAAGGCAGGAGGCGATGCTGGACGGATTGGTTTCGTCCTTGACCATGAAATCCATCACGTCGCGAGCGCGAATCGCGCCATAACGCTTGGCGTAGTCGGGCAGAAGCTCGCTGATGCTGATCAGGCCCTGCCACCCCACCTGCGCCACGGCGTCGGACTGCGGTAACAACGAAGTCTGGTAATTCACGTCCAGCAGACGGGCGGTGTTTTCGGCGCGTTCGGTGTAGCGGGACATCCAGAACAGGTGGTCGGCGGTACGGCTCAGCATGCGCGCTCCTTCGGGATTGGTTGGCAGTTGTTCATACTTCGAGTACCCAGGTGTCCTTGGTGCCGCCCCCTTGCGACGAATTCACCACCAGCGAACCCTCCTTGAGGGCCACCCGTGTCAGGCCGCCAGGCACCATCTGCACCGTCTTGCCACTGAGCACATACGGCCGCAGGTCGATATGGCGTGGTGCGATGCCACTCTCGACGAAGGTCGGGCAACTCGACAGGCTCAGCGTGGGCTGCGCGATGTAACCGCTCGGGTTGGCGCGCACCGCGCGGGCGAAATCCTCCAGCTCTGCCTTGGTGGCCGCCGGGCCCACCAGCATGCCGTAACCCCCCGCGCCATGCACCTCCTTGACCACCAGGTCCTTGAGATTCGCCAACGTGTATTTCAGATCGTCAGGGTTGCGGCACATGGAGGTCGGCACGTTGTTGAGAATCGGTTTTTCGCCGAGGTAGAACTCGATCATCTTGGGCACGTACGGGTAGATCGACTTGTCGTCGGCCACACCGGTTCCCACCGCATTGCAGATGGTCACGTGGCCGGTGCGGCAGGCATCCAGCAGCCCCGCGCACCCCAGGGTGGAGTCCGGGCGGAACACTTCCGGATCGAGGAAATCATCGTCCACCCGGCGGTAGATCACGTCCACCCGCCTGGGCCCACGCGTGGTGCGCATGTAGACGAACTTGTCCTTGGTGAAAAGGTCCTGCCCCTCGACCAGTTCGATGCCCATCTGCTGGGCCAGGAATGCATGCTCAAAATAGGCGCTGTTGTGCATGCCCGGCGTCAGTACCACCACCGTCGGTTCGGCCGTGGTGGCCGGGCTGGAGGTACGCAAGGTTTCCAGCAACAGGTCAGGGTAATGTGCTACCGGCGCCACCCGGTGGGCACTAAACAGTTCGGGAAACAGCCGCATCATCATCTTGCGGTCTTCGAGCATGTAACTCACGCCGCTGGGCACGCGCAGGTTGTCTTCCAGCACGTAGTATTCACCCACCCCCTGCGCGTTGGCGGCGCGCACAATGTCCACGCCCGAGATGTGCGAGTACACATCACCTGGCACGTTGACCCCCACCATCTCAGGGCGAAACTGCGTGTTTTTCAGCACCTGGTCGGACGGAATCAAGCCCGCCTTGAGGATCTCCTGGCCGTGGTAGACATCGTGGATGAAGCGGTTCAGCGCCTGCACCCGTTGCACCAGCCCTTTCTCCAGATTGGCCCATTCCTGTGCCGGGATGATGCGCGGGATCAGGTCAAACGGGATCAGCCGCTCGGTTCCGGCGCCGTCCTCGTCCTTTGCGCCATAGACCGCGAAAGTAATGCCGACGCGCCTGAAGATCAACTCAGCCTCTTCGCGCCGCTTGGCCATCATGTCACCCGGCTGGCGAGCCAACCATTCGTCGTAGATCTTGTAATGCTCCCGAATCTGTTTGCCCCCCGAGAAAAACTCGTAGGGCATCGCGGTGTACATCTCGTCGAATTTGTGCA
>JAYVRP010000196.1:0-7756 GCA_043776215.1 Rhodoferax sp.
GCGCCGGGCGCGCGTGACGACTCCGCGCTGCAGGCCCTGACCATCGCGTACTGCCTGCTGCCCTGCGCGCTCAAGCTGCTTGCGGGTACCGCGCTTTACGTACTCATCATTCGACCCGCACGCAAGATGGAACCGACATGAAACGACGACTCCTGTTATCGGGCGGCTCGGCCGCCTGCGTTGCGCTGGCATCGGCCGCCATGAGCGGCTGCGCGTCGCCCCAGATCGGTGAGTACGCCGCAGAAAAGCCGGCACTCGATTTGAGCGCCTATTTCAACGGAACTCTGGATGGCTTCGGCGTATTCACGGATCGTTCAGGCAAAGTCCTGAAGCGCTTCTCCGTGCTGATTCGTGGCACCTGGCAAGGAAACGAAGGCGTTCTGGACGAGGACTTCACCTACTCGGATGGGACCCGGCAAAACCGGATCTGGCGCCTGACCAGGCTGGCGGACGGCGCTTACACCGGTCGCGCCGACGACGTGGTCGGGCTGGCCCATGGACAGCAAAGCGGTAATGCATTTCACTGGGCCTACACGATGGGGCTGCCCGTGGACGGCAAGACCATTGAAGTCCAGTTTGACGACTGGATGTACCTGGTCAACGAGCAGATCATGCTGAACAAGGCGCAAATGCGCAAGTTCGGCATTCACTTGGGCGACGTGACGCTGTCTTTCAGCAAACGGTAGGGGCGCCCAAAGGCACCACGCCACGCCACTCTGCACCCATCTGATCCACGACTACCTGAAAGCATCCGGCCCATGCCTTTGAATCCCCCTGTCAGGAACTGGCGTGGCAAGACCGTGTGGATGGTGGGTGCCTCCACCGGCATCGGTCGCGCCACTGCGTCGACGCTGCATGCCAAAGGGGCCACGGTGATCGTCTCTGCGCGCAACGCGGTGGCCTTGGATAGCTTCGTTGCGGAGCATCCAGGTGCTGTCGCCGTGCCGCTGGATGCCACTGACCGGGACGCTGTCACCAAAGCTGCAGCGCAGATCCTGACACGTGGCAACCTTGACGGGATGGTGTACTGCGCGGGCCACTACCACGAGATGCGCGGCGACGCGATGGACGTGCCCGACATGGTGCGCCACCTGCAGATCAATTACGTTGGCGCCTTGCACTTGCTGGAGGCCGTCCTGCCGCATCTGCTTCAAACCACACGCAGCGAACCGTTCATCAGCCTGGTCGGCAGTGTTGCCGGGTACCGCGGTCTGCCCCAAAGCCTGGCCTACGGACCCACCAAGGCCGCTTTGATCAACCTGGCGCAGACGCTCTACCTGGACCTGCACGACAAGGGCATTGGTGTGTCCATCATCAATCCAGGCTTTGTGGAAACCCCGCTGACAGCCCGCAATACATTCAAGATGCCGGCGCTTATCACGCCGGAACAAGCCGCTCAGGAAATTCTCAATGGATGGGCCCAGGGAAATTTCGAAATCCATTTCCCGAAACGGTTCACGCTGTGGCTCAAAGCGCTGGAACTACTGCCTGTAGGAGCCTATTTTCGATTGGTGCGCAGGTTCACCGCCACCTGACGCCCGACCCGCACTGCCGGTCGGCGGGCGCGTCAGACGGGCGCGGTGTCTGCGAAGCTCGGACGCAACATGAGCTTGTTCTGTAGCCGGGTCAGATTCGGGTTCTCCGTTCGCCAGTCGATTTCAGGGAACCGGAAATCGAGATACCCGAGCGCGCAACCGACCGCGATATCGGCCAGGCTGAGATGGATTCCGGCACAAAAAGGTTTCTCCCCCAGCCCCTTTCCCATCGCCTTGATACTGGCCTGGACCTTGCCGAGTTGCCGGTCGATCCAGGGTTGGCTGCGCTGGGCCTTGGAGCGGCCATCCCAAGTGGCCTCCAACCGGGCCATGACAGCAGCATCGAGAACCCCGTCAGCAAGCGCCTCCCAGGTCTTGACCTCCGCCCGCTCCCGCCCAAGAGACGGAATGAGTTTGCCCACTGGCGACAAGGTGTCGAGGTATTCGACGATCACGCGGGAGTCAAACAAGGCCTCGGCGCCCTCCATGACGAGGCATGGCACCTTGCCCAGCGGATTAGACTCACCGATGCGTGTATCGACGGACCAGACGTTCTCCGTGACGTAGTTGTAATCAAGCTTCTTTTCAGCCATGACAACACGTACCTTGCGGACATAGGGGCTGGACGAGGATCCGATAAGTTTCATGGGTGAGGGTGCATTGCTGTGTAACCCATTCTAGCCACTGAGTTTTGCCACCGCCTCGCAGCGCGGGCCGCCAAGGCGCAGACCTACAATCGGCGCATGCCTTCTGCCTCAATTTCCGCTCTGTCGCCACTCGATGGCCGGTATGCGGGCAAACTCGCACAATTGCGCCCGCTGATGAGCGAGCAGGGCTACATGCAACGCCGTGTGCAGGTTGAAGTGGCCTGGTTCGTCCACTTGAGTGACGCCGGGTTTTCTGAGTTCAAGCCTCTTACCTCCGGAGCACGTACTTACTTGTTGGGCCTGGTCCGGAATTTCAGCCAAGCAGATGCGCTGGCCATCAAGCACATCGAGAAAACGACAAACCACGACGTCAAGGCAGTCGAGTACTGGATCAAGTCCAAATTCGAATCGCGTCCCGAACTGCTCAAGGTCACCGAATTCGTCCACTTCGCCTGCACCAGCGAAGACATCAACAACACCAGCCATGCCTTGCAGTTGCGTGCCGCCCGTGACGTCGTTGTTCTGCCCGGACTGGACCGCCTGCTGCTCAAGTTGCGCGAAATGGCCCGCGCCCATGCCGATGTTCCCATGCTGAGCCGCACCCATGGCCAGACCGCCAGCCCTACCACCGTCGGCAAGGAAATCGCCAATGTGGTCGTACGTCTGCAAGGTGCCTGCGACCGGATTGCCGCGGTCAGGATCCTGGCCAAGATGAATGGCGCCGTGGGCAACTACAACGCGCATCTGGCGGCCTGGCCGGATTTTGACTGGGAAGCCTTCAGCCGGTGTGTGGTGGAAACGCCTGAAGCCAACGCGGACACCGGCGTGCAGCCTTGGGGCCTGGGCCTGAATTTCCAACCCTTCAGCATCCAGATCGAACCCCACGACTACATGGCCGAATTGTTCGACGCGGTCGCGCGCGCAAACACCATCCTGATCGACTGGGCCCGGGATGTCTGGGGCTATGTCAGCCTGGGCTACTTCAAGCAGAAGTTGCGTGAGGGTGAGGTGGGCTCCAGCACAATGCCCCACAAGGTCAACCCGATCGATTTCGAAAACGCCGAGGGCAACCTGGGTCTGGCCAACGCATTGCTGCGCCACCTGAGCGAAAAACTGCCGATCAGTCGCTGGCAACGGGACCTGACCGATTCGACCGTGCTGCGCAACATGGGCGTGGCGCTGGGTTATGCGGTGCTCGCCTACGAATCGATGGCAGCGGGTCTGGGCAAACTGGAACTCAATGCGGCTGCGATCGCGGCCGATCTGGAGGCCTCCTGGGAAGTACTGGCCGAGCCGATACAGACGGTGATGCGGCGCTATGGCCTGGAGCAGCCCTACGAGCAGCTCAAGAAGTTCACCCGTGGTGCGCCCATGACACGCGACTTGATGCAGGGGTTCATCGCCGGCCTGTCCATACCCCAGAGCGACAAGGACCGCTTGCTCGCCATGACCCCTGCAAGTTACACCGGCATGGCAACCCAGCTCGCCCGGCGCGTCTGAGCGTCACCCATGGCAACCAAGTCCACGGTCTTCAAGGCCACGCTGCAGATTGCCGACATCGACCACGGCTACTACGCGGACCATGCCCTGACGCTGGCGCGGCACCCCAGCGAAACCGACGAACGCATGATGGTGCGACTGGCGGCCCTGGCCCTGCAGGCCTACAAGCTGCAGACCCTGTGCCAGGGTGATGCGGTACTGGGTTTTGGCGCCGGCCTGTCAGACCCCGACGAACCCGACGTGCTGCTGCGCGACTTCACCGGGCGTACGCGGTTGTGGGTCGAAGTGGGTCAACCCGATGAGAAAGCCTTGATCAAGGCCTGCGGCAAGGCGGATGAAGTTGTGGCTTATTGCTTCGGCCATGCAGCCGAAATCTGGTGGCGCGGTATTGAATCGAAACTGTCACGGCCACAAAATCTGCGGGTGTTCCGGTTTCCGAGCGACAGCGCGCAGCAACTCGGTGCGCTGGCCAGGCGCAGTATGCAGTTGCAGGCCACCATCCAGGAGGATGTACTGACCTTGGGCGACGGCGCCACCAGCGTGGACATCGAACCACGCAGCTGGAAATAGTCCAGCAATAGTCAAGGGCGCCGCGGCCGTTCCGCAGCGCGCTCTGCGTACCGGTTGAAGCGCCAGGAGGCGCCTTCCCGGCTGATCCTGCGCCAGGTTGCGCGCTTTTCCACGGGTCGCATCTCTGTCCACAACTGGACCTCGTCAAAGGTCCGTCCACACCCCTTGCACAGGTCGTCACCCTGGCTTGTGGAGCAAATGGCGATACATGGCGTGTCGGGCGTCGTCTCGTACCAGCCCAGCCAGGCAGCGTAGGCATCGGCGGCCAGCAGGGATTCGTCCACCTCGACGGATCGGTCGTAGACCATGCGCGCATACAGCCCGGCGAGCGCGCCGGTTTCAGGTGGCAAGGAGCAACCATCATCAGAAGGTTTTCGCTCGCGCCAATAATTGATGGCCGATTCGATGTCGGTGATGTGAATGGCGGCCATGGCGATACTTCCCGGAGGCGGATGATAGCGTCCATTCACGTCATGCTGCCGGGCAAAGCCCTTGGCAGTACCAGGCCAGTGGTATCCTGCCAGGAAATGAAACTGATCGCCAAATGGCTGTTGAGTGCGAGCGCATTGCTCGCCGTGGCTTACCTGTACAGCGGTGTCCAGGTCAACGGCTTCACGACGGCGTTGATTGCCGCGTTTGTGATCGGCTTGTTCAACACCATCCTGCGCCCGGTACTGGTCATCCTCACCTTGCCTGTGACGCTGGTCACACTCGGGCTGTTTCTTTTTGTGATCAATGCGCTGATGTTCTGGGCCGCCGCCGGCGTGCTGGATGGCTTCAAGGTCAGCGGCTTTGGCGGCGCGCTGCTGGGTTCTTTGATTTATTCGGTTTTTGGGCTGGTGATCGAGTCAGCGCTCGAGCGCTTGTTCGCGAAGCAATAGTTGAACCGCGCGTGCGCGCGTGTCGATGATCGACGCCTCGATATGGTCGATATTCGCCCCACGCGCATTACGCACCATGGTCTGGGCTGCCGTGAACCGGTCCATGGCAGCGATGTAGTCCATGCGCGCAACTTGCGACTCGGCATCGGCACGCACCGCACGTAGCGCTTGCCCCTGGGCCGAATACGCCGTCGCCAGAAGCTGCCACGCGCTGGCGTCCCGCGGATGACGTGCCACCCAGACCTGGAGGGCCGATACCGCTTCGCCAGGTCGCCCGGCCGTGACCAGGCTCTGCGACGTCAAAAACAGCTCCGGGCGCCCTTTGCCCGCCAATGCAGGTGCCGGCTGGCCTGCCAGCAAGGCGAGTTCCGCCGCGAGCAGTGCACCTTGCCGCGCGGCCGGAGCATACGGCTTCACCAAGGTGGACAACTGGTCCAACGCCGCCTGGGCAGCACCGAACTCCCGCAGTCTGGCAGCCGCGAGTGCCGCGCCATACAGGGCGGCCGCCTTGCGTGGCACCGACAAGTCTCCAAAAACCGGGCCACTGGCGTCGGCCACCGCTTTTCGAAATGCATCCACCCCGGGATTGGAGAGGATCCGCGCGCGCGCGCTGACCATCGCGTGGTCCATCGCCATGTCGGCGGGCACCGCCGGACCCTGCCCGACCGACTGGCGCGCCTGCAGGTCCGCGATACGTTCCGTTGTCAGCGGATGGCTGCGCAGATAAGGAAAGGCACCGTTGTCGTTCAGGCGCGAAGCCTGCTGCAACTTGTCAAACATGGAGATAAAGCCCTGGGGCGCGAACCCGGCCTGCGTCATGACACTAAACCCGACCCGATCCGCCTCGCGCTCCATGTCGCGGGAGAAGTTCAGTTGGTTCTGCATGGCTATGGCCTGGCCCCCGGCCATCAGCGCGTTGGCGCCTTCCGGGCTCTTGCTCGCGGCCAATGCACCGAGGATCATCGCGCCGATCACCCAGGGCGCTTGCGCACTCTGCTTGGACATCAAGCGGGAGATATGGCGCTGCGTCACGTGGCTCATCTCATGGGCTAGCACCGATGCCAGTTCGTCGCGACTCGTCACGACGCCAATCAAGCCGAGGTGCAGGCCCAGGTAACCACCGGGCAAAGCAAACGCATTGATGGTCCGATCCCGTCCCAGCATGATTTCCCAGGCAAAACGCGCGTCGAGTTCGGGCGAGAGCTCGCCACGGTTGCGCGCAGCAGCCAGCAGGGACTGCCAGATCTCCTCCACATACTCGACCAGCACCGGATCGTCAATGTAGTCGGGGTCGCGGTAGATTTCACGCGCGATGCGGTCTCCCATGCGCCGCTCGGCACTGGCCCCCAGATCGCTGCCATCACCCAGTGTGGGCAACTGAGCGTTGTGGGACTTGCCGGTGGTGGGCACCCGTGATGATGCCCCCTCCACCTGGGCGTGGGAAAGTTGGGTCGATGCCAAGGCGACCCCACTAGCCATTGCCACAAGCCGCAGGACCGCAGGAACCATAAAGCGACCTGGTGATACGTGGGGAAAGGTCACGGAGAGTCCAGTGGCATGGAAGTGAAACCCTTGGAAGTGGCTGAATAGGAAAACGGTGTTTGACACGACTTGCATGTGCACGGTGGCGCGGGATGCCACCCCCCCCCTGCATTCAACAAGCTCCAGCAGCCCAAGGCTGCCAGGACAGATCGTGACACACGCATGCCCGTATGATGCTGCAAGCGGATGAACGTTTCGTAAACCCGGGTTTCAAATTGATGCAACTATGCCTTTTACAAGAGTGACGACGTACCTGAGGAACGGTTCAGCATGGCGGGGCTGACGCATTTTGATGCCCAGGGCCAGGCTCATATGGTCGATGTCGCTGCCAAGGCCAGCACCCACCGTATCGCCATTGCGGGCGGCCGCATCGACATGCAGCCGGCAACACTGGCAATCATTCAGTCGGGCACGGCCAAAAAAGGGGATGTGCTGGGCATTGCCCGCATCGCCGGTATTCAGGCAGCCAAAAAAACCAGCGATCTGATTCCCCTGTGCCACCCCTTGGCGCTGACGCGTGTTGCCGTGCAGTTCGACATCAATCAGGCCGGAACGGGGGCTGTTGGCAGCGTCATGTGCACGGCGACCGTGGAAACCATCGGCCAGACAGGCGTCGAAATGGAAGCCTTGACTGCGGTGCAGGTCGCGTTGCTGACGATCTACGACATGTGCAAGGCCGTGGACCGCGGCATGACCATCACCGACGTGCGCGTGCTGGAAAAGCACGGTGGAAAATCCGGCAGCTTCGCGGCAGGGCCTGCGGCGGCTTGACGCGTTGCCCGTCCCGGATAACCCACGAGCCTCTGCAGCACCCTCCAGGCCCGCAGGGCGCCTGCGCGCACCCTCCGACAAGCCTGTCCTGAGCGGAGTCGAAAGGCTCAGGGCTTCGATCCACCGGTACTTGCGCCCGCCGGCATGGCGTTCTCTCTCACCCACCGTGCATGTTCCACCGGAAACGCCGCGCGAAACCGCGCAAGAAACACCAGGGCCTCGTCGTCGCGCCCCAGCATCACGGCACTCTCGATCAGTTTCTCGACCACCCGGGCCTCCGGCGAGAAATGCAGCAAATCATGCGCCATCG
>JAYVRP010000197.1:0-2368 GCA_043776215.1 Rhodoferax sp.
GGTGCTGCCCTGCAGGACTTCATCATCACCGCGCGCGACCTGAAGCAGCAAAAGGTGTTCCGCGAGTCGACCATCCGCTCCCTCTTTGACGAGATCCTGCGCGGTTTGCGAATTGTCCACCAGCACAAGATGCTGCATCTGGACATCAAGCCTGCCAATATCTTCATCACCGACGACAACCGCTCGGTGCTGATCGATTTCGGCGCGGCACGTGAAGTGCTCAGCAAGGAGGGCAATTTCATACGACCGATGTACACGCCCGGTTTCGCTGCGCCCGAGATGTACCGCCGGGATTCCTCCATGGGCCCCTGGACCGACATCTATGCGATTGGCGCCTGCATTTACGCCTGCATGCAGGGTTACCCACCCAATGAAGCGCCGCAACGGGTCGAAAAGGACCGGATCGCCACCGCTTTGACGCGCTTGAGAGGGGTCTATTCCGATAACCTCATCGAAGTGGTGGAGTGGTGCATGGCGCTGGACCCGCTGTCCCGTCCGCAATCGGTGTTCGCGCTGCAAAAGGAACTCAGCCGCGAAGGAGAGCGCCGCTACACCAAACTCTCGGTGGCGGAAAAGGTCCGGCTTCAGTTCGACACCATGGTGACCGATACCAAGAAGAATTCAAAAAGCATTGCCAGTTCGGTGGTCAAACCCAAATGAAATTTTCTGTATTCCAGGTCACGCGAAAAGGCGGACGCCAACTCAACGAAGACCGCATGGGATACAGCTACACCCGCAGCTCCGGGATTTTGTTGCTTGCCGATGGCATGGGCGGGCATCCGGAAGGCGAAGTGGCCGCACAGCTGGCTTTGCAGGCCGTGTCGGCGCTGTACCAGAAACAGGCCAATCCGAAGATCGACGATGTCACGGCGTTCCTGACAGCGGCCGTCATGGCGGCACACCGGCAGATCATCAAGTACGCGTCAGAGAAAGGCATGCTCGACACCCCCCGGACGACCGTCGTGGCGGCACTGGTACAGGATGGCGCCGCCAATTGGGTGCATTGTGGCGATTCGCGGATGTATCTGGTGCGCGACGGGCAACTTGTGACCCGCACACGCGACCATTCGTATCTGGAGCAACCGGCGGCCAGTCAGTCAGCTTCCCGTGCCGCCGAGCGACTCAATCGCAATATCCTTTTTACCTGCCTGGGCTCGCCGACCAGGCCGGTGTTCGATATTGGCGGACCGGTGCAATTGCATCAGGGCGACAAGCTGCTGCTGTGCTCCGACGGCTTGTGGGGCAGCCTGGACGACAACGACATCGTGCGCCAACTCACGGCCAAGCCAGTGGGCCAGGCCGTACCCGATCTGGTCGAAAGCGCTTTGCAAAAGGCCGGGGCCACCAGTGACAATGTGACTGCCATCGCACTCGAGTGGGAGTCTCCCGACGAATTCGAAACCACCCAGGGGGGGGTGACATCGAGCGAAACCAACGAAAGCGGATTTTCAAACACCGTGCAATCGACGCGCGCTGCGGTCGAAGACGACGAACTCGACGACGCGGCCATCGAACGCTCGATCGCCGAAATCAACGAAGCCATCCGCCGGTCAGCAGCCAAGCGACGCTGATGGCAACGGGCATCCTGCCCACCTTCTTTTTTCAGGAACTACCCAGTGAGTGACTACCAACGCAGCGGCGGACGTGCCGCGGACCAGATGCGGGCGGTACGCCTGACGCGCGCCTACACCGCTTATGCCGAGGGTTCGGTACTGGTCGAGTTCGGCGCCACCAAGGTGCTGTGCACCGCCTCGGTCGAGGAAAAGGTGCCTGGCCACAAACGCGGCAGCGGCGAGGGCTGGGTGACCGCCGAATACGGCATGTTGCCGCGCGCCACCCACACCCGAAGCGACCGGGAAGCCGCACGTGGCAAGCAGAGTGGACGCACACAGGAGATCCAGCGCCTGATCGGCCGTTCGTTGCGCGCCGTTTTCGACCTGAAAAAACTTGGCGAACGCACCATCCAGCTCGACTGTGATGTGCTGCAGGCCGACGGCGGCACCCGCACCGCAGCCATCACCGGGGCTTACGTGGCCGCCCACGACGCCGTGTCCCGCCTGATCGCTGAGGGCAAACTGTCCGAGTCGCCGCTGGTGGCTGCAGTGGCTGCCATTTCGGTGGGCATCATCGAGGGCACGCCCCTGCTGGACCTGGAGTACACCGAGGACTCCGGCTGTGACACCGACATGAACGTGGTCATGACCGGTGTGGGCCATTTTGTCGAAGTTCAGGGCACGGCCGAAGGCAAGGCGTTTTCGCGCAGCGAGATGAACGCCTTGCTGGCACTGGCCGAAAAGGGGATCGGCGAGCTGATGCTGGCGCAGCAGCACTGCCTTGCCCGCTGACATGCCGCCGCGCATCGTCCTGG
>JAYVRP010000198.1:0-2368 GCA_043776215.1 Rhodoferax sp.
GGCTTGTAGAGCTGGTGCAAGGTGCCCAGCGCGGTATAACAATCCAGCAGTGTCGGGACGATGAGCCTGAAGCCGTAAATGTCAGTGACTTGCGCAAACGTCAAGTGCTTCTGGTCCATTTTGCGGTAGATCGAAAAGACCGACTTTTCACGCCCGGCAATCCGAAGGGCCATCCCCGATGCGGAAAAGGCTCCCTCCAACTCCCGCTGCACTCTCTGGATCAGGTCACGACGGCGACTGCGCGCCTTCTCGACCGCTTTGGCAAGAATTGCATTGCGCCAAGGATGAAGGTAGGCGAATGACAGGTCCTGCAACTCGCGGTAGATCTGATTCAAGCCCAAGCGGTGGGCGATAGGCGCGTAGATGTCCAGTGTTTCAGACGAAATGCGGCCCCATTTTCCGCGCGCCACGTCTGACAGTGTTCGCATATTGTGGGAACGGTCCGCCAACTTGATCAGGATGACCCGAACGTCACGAGCCATTGCCAGGAGCATTTTGCGAAAAGACTCGGCCTGGTTTTCTTCACGTGTTGTGAAATGCAGTTTGTCGAGCTTGGTCAGCCCGTCGACAAGTTCTGCCACTTGGGACCCAAAACGTTCAATCAACTCGACCTTGGTGACGCCGCAGTCTTCCAGCGCATCATGCAACAAGGCCGCCATCAGAGCTTGCGCATCAAGTTTCCAGTCGGCGCATTGCGCGGCGACTGCAATGGGGTGAGTGATGTAGGGTTCGCCACTGTTGCGGATCTGTCCCAGATGGGCCTCGTCGGCAAACTTGTAGGCCAGCCTGACTTTCTCTATATCGGCCGGCGGCAAGTAGTCGAGTTTGGAAGTCAGCGCCTTGAAACTTGCTGCGGCAGCGTTGGCGGCTGCAGAGCTGAGCACCACACTTGCCAGGGATTTTCGGCTGCGTTTGGCAAGTGCATCGGGTGGGCTGATAGGGTCTTTCACCCCCCAAATATAGCCTGCGGGTCAGGATCTGTGCACACCAAAAAAAATGGCACCTGCAAGGGTGCCATATCGGGAGCCGGGGAGCGCGTCAGACCGGAACCTTCTTGAGCATCTCCAAGCCCACTTTACCGGCTGCAATCTCACGCAACGCGGTAACGCCAGGTTTGTTTTTGCTTTCGATCCTTGGCGCGTGACCTTGGCTCAGCATACGTGCGCGGTAGGTGGCAGCCAAAACGAGCTGAAACCGGTTGGGGATCTGAACGAGGCAATCTTCAACAGTGATGCGGGCCATGGAATCTCCGGTTAACAATAGTAGCGCTAGGGAATATTCAGCGCAGTGAAGGTGTTTGAGCGTGACCGTCGCTGGACGGAACACTTGAGACGCTGCGCATGCACAATGGCTTTGAGGTCAAAGAGCGCCCGGTCAAAAGAGTCATTGATTATAACGAAGTCAAATCGATCAACCTGCGCCACCTCCACTGCCGCGTTCCTCAGGCGCAAGTCAATGGTGGCAGCCGAGTCTTCTCCCCGTCTCTCCAGCCGGGAACGCAACTCTTCCCAGCTGGGTGGCAGGATGAAGATGGACACAGCATTGGCAAACACGCGCTTGATGGCAACAGCACCCTGAAAATCGATTTCCAGCACGACGTCTGATCCTTCCTGCATGCGTTGGGCGATCGCCTGGCGTGAGGTTCCGTAGCGATGCCCGTGAACCTCGGCCCATTCCACAAACCCGTCTGCCTCGACCATGGCATCGAATTCAGCAGGAGATACGAAAAAGTACTCGCGCCCATGGATCTCCTGCCCCCGGGGAGGTCGGGTCGTGTGGGATACCGATGGTTTGACGAGTGAATCGAGCTCCAGCAAGGCCTTGACCAGACTTGATTTGCCCGCGCCGCTGGGTGCTGCCACTACAAACAGATTGCCTGGATAGTCCATGAAGAATAGAAATGATACGGTCGCCGTACAGCCTTGGTATTCTAAGTTGGGATCCGTTGGGCTTCGGCCAGTTCCGCGCACGTCTTGGTGGAGCAAAATGAAGCTCCCAATTGACACACCCTGCCCGCCATGAGTGACGACACTCTGATCAACCATCCCGATACCAAACCAGTACTCGACTACCCCTGCGGCGACCCACCGCAGCCAGGGACGGCGCGCGAGATTGCGCCGGGGGCCTTGTGGTTGAGGATGCCATTGCCCTTTGCATTGGCGCACATCAATTTGTGGGCCGTGCGTGACGATGATGGATGGGCCGTCTTCGATAGTGGAGCGCAGACCAGCGACACTGCCGCCGCTTGGCGCGACCTTTTTGGCGCTGGCGGTGCATTGAGCGATGGCGGAGTCAAGCGGCTGTTTGTCACCCATATGCACCCGGACCATGTCGGAATGGCCGGTTGGCTGACACGCAAGTTCGACTG
>JAYVRP010000199.1:0-7732 GCA_043776215.1 Rhodoferax sp.
CTGATCGGGCCCGGTGTGTCGCAGAACCCGAACCAGCCAGTGAGCCTGCGCGAGAAACACGGCTTCCAGGTCGGTGGCGTGGCCATGCCACCGGGCAAGCGCAATCCGCCGCACATGCATTTCACGGCCGAGGTGTTCATCTGCACCAAAGGCCACTGGGACCTGCACTGGGGCTTCAACCCCGATGTGCTCAAGGCCGGCATCGGGCCGGGCGACATCGCCAGTGTGCCGACCTGGATCTACCGCGGCTTCCAGAACATGGGCGATGTGGAGGGTTTCATGTTCACCGCGCTGGGGCGCGACGATACCGGCGGCATCCTGTGGGGGCCCGACACGCTGGAGGCGGCCCGCCAGCAGGGGGTGCACCTCACCGAGGACTACCGCATCATCGACGAGCAACTGGGCCAGAAGTGGGATGACACTGCGCAGCGCCTGCAGCCGATGTCACCGGCCGAGATTGCTGCGCTGCGCAGTTGGTCGCCCGAGCAGATGGGCCGGCGCGTGGTGCGTTTTGCCGGGCTCGACTGGTCCTCGCGGGCTCTGTTGGACTCCGCCATGCCGGGCTGCGGAGGGCAGTTGGCTCCAGTGATCGGCCTGGGCATGACGCAGGACCGCGACCATGCGACCCCGGTGGCAAATTCGCACGGTTTCTCGATCGAATGGCTGAAGCTGCCAGCAGGTGGCGGCGTGTCGCGCCACCGGCTGCAGGAGAAGCAGGTGCTGGCCGTGTACCAGGGCGCCGTCGAGATCGCGGTCGAATCGGAGAGCGCGATGGTGCCGAGCCTGGCCCGCGGCTCGGACGAAGGCTGGGACAGTTTTGCAATGCCCGCCGGATGCTGGCGCAGCTACCGCAACCGGGGCGATACCGACGCGGTGGTGCTGGTCATGACACCTGGCGACGGCCGCAAGACCATCGAATGGTCGCCGGAAGTGGTTGCCGCCGCCGGAGCGCTGGACCGTGCCATCGATGCCAACGGTTTTGTCGGCGCCAAGCGCTTCGTGGACCGCTCGCAGCGCTGAGCGCGCAACTTATTCCTACCGAGACAGGAGACACCCATGGCGCAACGCATTCTCACCACCCACGTCGGCAGCCTGCCCCGGCCCGAGCGTGTGGTGACCCAACTGTTCGCACAGGACAGTGGACTGAACTATGTCGAGGCCGAATTTGACAGCATCATGGCGGCCGAGGTGGCCGACGTGGTGGCACGCCAGGCCGGCTCGCGCGTCGACGTGGTCAGCGACGGCGAGATGAGCAAGATCTCGTACGCCACCTACATCCGGCACCGGTTGACCGGTTTCGAGCTTGGCGAAATGCCGCGCGCCGTCCCGCGGGATCTGGACGATTTCCCGGACTTCAAGGAGCGCCTGGCCAAACTCGGCGCCACGCCCAAGTACCACCGACCGATCTGCACGGGCACGATCGCGGTGAAGGACCTGAGCGGCCTGCACAAGGACATCGCCAATCTGCAAGCGGCGTGCACGCAAGTGCCCATGCCGGATGGCACCCCTCGGCGCGCCTTCATGAACAGTGCCTCGCCGGGCGTGATTGCGGTGTTCCAGCCCAACAAGTATTACGCCAGCACCGAGCTGTACCTGCAGGCGCTGGCCGATGCCATGACCACCGAATACGAGGCCATCGTGGCCGCTGGCCTCGACCTGCAGATCGACGCGCCCGACCTGGCCATGGGCCGGCACATCAAGTTCCGTGACGTGGACGACAACGAGTTCCTGCGCAATGCCCATCTGCAGGTGGAGGCCTTGAACCATGCCCTGCGCAACGTACCCGCCGAACGCGTGCGCATGCACGTGTGCTGGGGCAATTACGAGGGGCCGCATCACTACGACATCGGGCTGGAAAAGATCATCGACGTGGTGCTCAAAGCCAAACCGGGCACCGTCCTGTTCGAGGGCGCCAACCCGCGCCATGCGCACGAATGGGAGGTCTGGGCCAAGGCGGGGCGTGAAGGCCGCATCCCGGACCACAAGATCCTGGCACCGGGGGTGCTCGACACAGTCAACAATTTCATTGAGCACCCGCGGCTGGTGGCGCAGCGTCTGCTGACCTATGCCAACATCGTCGGGCGCGACCGGGTGATGGCCGCCACCGACTGCGGTTTCGGCACCTTCGCCGGATTCGGGGCCATTCATCCGCCGATCTGCTTTGCCAAACTTGCCAGCATGGCAGAGGGTGCAGAGATGGCCAGCAAAGAACTGTGGCCATCACCATGACCCTGCTCGACTCTGCACACCCGCTTGACACCCGCCTGTCGGAGATGCTGCGCAGCGGCAGACGCCTGCGCGGCATCTTCAATGGCATTCCGTCGCCCGCCATTGTGGAAATGTGTGCCTTTGCCGGGTTCGATTTCCTGCTGATCGACAACGAACACGGCAGCGCCAGCATCGAAACCACCGAGCACCTGCTGCGCGCCGCGCGTGCCAGCAATCTGCCGACTCTGGTGCGCTGCCTGGAACACGATATGGCGCGCACACTGGACATTGGTGCTGCGGGCCTGCAGATTCCGATGGTCAGCACCGCGGCCCATGCGCAGTCACTCGTGGACCGCATCAAGTACCCGCTGCCGCCCGGCGCCGCAGGCATCAGCGGCAAACGCGGCAGTGCGTTCTCCACACGGGCTGCCGGATACGGCGCTTTTGGCGGGCCGGCACATACGAAGCGAAGTAACGACGGAATCGTTTTGGTGGTGATGATCGAGACGGTGGAGGGCGTCACCAATGCTGCCGCGATCGCCGCGGTCGAAGGCGTGGACGCGGTCTTTATCGGCCCCAACGACCTGGCACACAACATGGGGTGCGAAAACCGCTGGAACGAGGCGCCGGTGCAGGCGGCCATCGAAAGCGCGTTGAAAGCCGTGGCCCAGGCCGGAAAATGTCCGGGCATACTGGCACTGACCCCGGAAGATGAAGACAGATACGCGGCCTGGGGCGCGCGTTATTTCGCCACGGTGAGCACCGGTATCATCACGCGAGCCTTGAAGGAAGCGGCGCAGGGAGGCCGCGCGCAGCTGAACTATTAGGCTTCAATGCGAAGGGGCCTTCCATGGATGATTCCGAAGACACACGCCGCGCCTACTGGACGCGGCAGTTCGACGATGCCTGGCGCTTCATGTTCGAGAGCATCCTGCCGTATCCCGTGCAGGAGTGTGGCGAACGCCTGGTGTCATTGGCTGATGCGGCGGCACGAGCAGGTGTCGACGTGCTTTTTTCCGCGGCGCCCCATGTGCGCCAGCTACCACGCCTGTTCTACTTGCGCGAAGGCCAGATTCCGGGCTTTCTGGGTGCCGCCCGCGAGATGAACCAGCGCGGCTGGGTGCTGCGGGTGGAGGACGGTTACCGCACCCGCACGATCCAGAAGCACCTCGGGCGCACCCCGCAAGTGTTCGATGCCATCCTGCGCAGCGTGATGTGGGAGCTCAAGGGCGAGGTCCCGGGCGCGGAGTTCATGTTCCGTCGGTGTTCGGCCATGGTGGCCACGGTGCCCAAGTTTGCCACCCACATGTCGGGCAGCGCCATCGACATCTCGGTGGTCTACCGCGATGAACCCGGACGTGAGGTCGACCGGGGTGCACCCTACATCGAGATGTCGCCGCGCACGCCAATGGCATCACCCTTCGTGCCGGAGCAGGCACAACGCAACCGGGGCGAGATTTCCGCACTCATGCAGCGGCATGGTTTCGTGGCTTATCCGTGGGAGTTCTGGCACTACTCAAGCGGCGACGCCTACGACCAGTTCCTGCATCGCACCGGCAGGCCAGCTGTGTATGGCCCGGTGGATGGGGACCCCGTGTCGGGCGCCGTGGTTCCGTTCTGCAACCCGACCGAGCCGCTCAACTCCGACGACGAGATCCGCGAGGAGATCGCCGCAGCCCTGCGGCGCAACTCCTGACAGAATGGGATTCAACCCGTTGCCCAGCCCATGACACCCGAACTCTCCCAGAAACTTGCCGCCGCCGTCGACGCCATGCCGGCGTTCCCCAAAAGCGTGCAGAAGATCCTCGAACTGACGCGGGACGTCAATGCGTCGCCCAAGGATCTGGTCCAGGTGATCGACCATGACCCGGTGGTCACGGTCAAAATCCTGAAGGTGGTCAACTCCGCCTATTACAGCCTGCCCCGGAAGATCACGTCGATCAACCATGCGGTCGTGCACCTGGGGTTCAACTCGATCAAAAACCTGGCCCTGAGCATTGCAGCCATCGGCATGTTGCCGGCATCGAATGCGGCGGGTTTCGATTCGCAGCAATACCTGTTGCACTCCCTGTCCACGGCGGGCCTGGCCAAGAAGTTGGCGTTGCGCATGGACGATGTGGACCCGATGGATTGTTTCATCGCCGGCTTGCTGCACGATTTCGGAAAGGTGGTGTTTGCCCAGTTCATGCCGGCAGAGTTCCGCCAGGCGCTGGAGTTCGCGCGTGCCAATGGCAGCTCGTTGCACCTTGCATTGCGTACCGTCATTGGCGCGGATCATGCCGTGGTAGGTGCCATGCTGGTCGAAAAATGGCGCTTTGCGCCGGCGCTGGTGGAGACCATCCGCAATCAGTTTGGCGCTGATCTTGCGGACACTGACATGGTGGCCTGCGTGTTCGCTGCCAACCAGATCAGCAAGCAGATGCAGTTCGGTTTTGCCGGCAATCCGAGTGTCCACCCGCTTTCCGCCCCGATGGAAAAACGCCTGGGCGGGTCGCTGGAAGAGGTCATTACTTCACTGGGCAACGTCACGCCTTTGTTTGAAGAGGCGAAAATCTTTGCGCGTTTGTAGAGGCTAGGTAGTTTCCCTAGGGCCTGCCAGCGGCCTGAACTTTTTTGGCCGTGAGAAACTCTATCAGTCGTCAGTGCGATTCCATCCGTTTGACATCCATCAACCAACACAGGAAATTCCATGAAAATTGTCGCCTCACTCGCGCTGGCTGCCGCAGCCGCCACCCTGGCCATTCCGGCGCATGCCCAGTTCGCCAAACCTGAAGATGCCATCAAGTACCGCAAGAACGCTTTGTTTGTGATGTCCACTCACTTTGGTCGGGTAGCTGCGATGGCCAACGGGCGCGTGCCGTTCGATGCTGCCGCCATTGCCAACAATGCCGCAATTGCCGAATCGATGTCCAAGCTGCCGTATGCTGCATTTATCGATGGCTCGGACAAAGGGGATACCAAGGCCCGGCCGGAAATCTGGAGCGACAACGCCAAGTTCAAGGCAGCTGCCGAGAAAATGCAAGGTGAGATGTCCAAGCTGGCCATGGTTGCCAAAGGTGGGAATATCGACGCCATCAAGGCCCAGGCGGGTGCGACCGGCGGCACCTGCAAGGCTTGCCACGACGATTTCCGCAAGGAATAAGCCTCGGCGCTGTCAGGCGCCAGGCGTTGTTGCGCTCACAAAGGGCTGGCCAGGGGGTCAGCCTTTGCTTTTTGGCCCCTTCTTTATCGCGCCATCGACACGGAACTCCAGCGTGAACCCCCCCACCACGGCGTCCTCGGGCGTGTAGCAGCGTTGTTGCTTGCCCCGGCCAAAACGGGGTACCAGCGCCCGGTGTTCGATGGACACGCGGTGCGCCGTGCCGGGCTTGAGCCGGGCCACATCCATTTCCACACCGATGGCCATCGGCAGGACGTGGTTGTCGAGGTACGGAATACGGATCGCATCGGTATCGCCGCTTTGTGCCAGCAGCACATGGTCTTCAAACGGCACACGCAGCTTGTGTCGGGTATCACCGTCCACGACCTTGAACCCCCTGAAACCGTCTTTGCCGATCCAGCGCTCAAAGGTCGTTCGCGGGATGGCCAACATCACGCGGGCGGCACGTCGCGCAAAGTCCGAGCGCAGCACGAGAGTGTTGGCACCCAGCTCGGTATCGCTGCGCCGCAGAGTGCGCAGCAAGGCGGCAAGGGGCCCGCCCATGGTGAAGTACTTCCAGTGCACCATCGGCGCTGGTGCCGGCGTCAGCACATCCACGTCAAACACCACCAGGTTTTTCTGCGCGATTTGCGGCACCAGCAGTGGAGAATCGTCGAACGAGGGCCAGCTTTGGTCATCGCGCCGCACCGCCACCTTGAGGCAAACGTGTGACGGCGGCGACGTGAGCCACTGTTGCGCGCTCAGGTTCCCCGGCAAGGTGAAGACACCATGGGCCACCGCATCGTCGATGGCCGAGACCAGACCATTGAAAACGGCCCGCACCGGCAAGCGGAACCCGACGATGTCGTACTTGGCGGACGGCAGAAAATAAATGTCGTTGATGCTGCTCGTGGCCGCCAGGTCGAGGTTGCTCAGAGATGGCAACTCGACGGCCGGGCTGGAGCCTCCGGTGCCGAACGTCATGGCCCATGCGGTGGCCTGGATGCCGGGACTCACTGCGGTGCTGGGCCCCTGGCCATATTTGCCGCCCACGGCGTCACCCCGGTTGCCGATCACGGCGGCCACGTGGTACTCCGTGCCGGCGGTGAGTGTCGGCGGGTTGGCTTGTGCACCGGTGGCCGGGTCGCTCAGGTAGATCAGTGAAGTGGCCCAGTAGTCTGAGGGCACACTTCCTGGCCGGGTTCCGTCGTCACTGGCCGAACTGCACACAAATACAGAAGCCCCGCCTGCATCCAGCGGACCGGGTACGCTGCCTGCGTTGGGTTTGACGATGAACGACGGGAAGTCCTGTGGCTTGCCGGCGGCCAGCCAGTCTGCGAAGGCCTGCACCAGTGCCGGGCCGCCGACCGCGGCGTCATTCCAGGCGGCGCGGTTGCCTGTGGGCATCGGGAACCAGAGCTTGGTATTGCCAGCGGGATATGCAAACGGTCCGCTGGTGAGGGCCTTGGCGTTCAACACCCCCCAGAGCGGCGTGTTGGAGGTGGTGGTACCAATCAAGGCGACCGGGGCGGTGCTGATGACATTCCCCTGTGCGTCCTCGATGTTCGTGGGTATGCTGGCCGTGAGCAGCGCCAGCGGGTCCGTAAACGACACGCCGGATTGCGGTGTCGCGACGTTGCCATGCGCGGTGCCCTCAGCCACGTGGCCCAGGGACTGGAATTTCTTGAACAGGGTGAAGTAGTAGCTGGGGTAGGACATGCAGTGCTCCTTGGAAGTGCGTCGAAGGGATGTGCCAATCGCTTGCCGGCACGCGCAACCCGATATTGTCGAGTGCTGTCACGATACCAAGCTTGCGCCATTTTGGGAACCGGGATTTCCGCATTTTTCGGGGCGCCAGGCCCGGCCGTGATCGTGTCAGGGTCCGACGATAGGTTGCAAAGCGAATTGGCGGCGGCCCAAGGTGTGCCCGGGCTGCCGAACCCCGTGAAACCGGCACGACTCAGGGCAACGCTGATGCACTTGCTGGCTGCCGCACACCAGGGCTTGGCAAAAATCCACCCGCCTGGTGCCGCCACAGGTCGGCGTAGTGACCGCGCAGGGCCAGCAACTCCTGGTGGGATCCAGCTTCCACAATCTCGCCCTGGTCGAGCACGATCAGACGGTCCAGGCGTGCGATGGTGGACAAGCGGTGTGCGATGGCGATCACGGTCTTGCCGTCCATCAGCCCGAGCAACTGCTCCTGTATCGCCTGCTCCACCTCGCTGTCCAGTGCCGAGGTGGCCTCGTCCAGAATCAGGATGGGCGCGTTCTTGAGAATCACGCGCGCAATGGCGATGCGCTGGCGCTGGCCGCCCGACAACTTCACACCGCGCTCGCCGGCATGGGCCTCGAAGCCCTCGCGGCCCTTCCAGTCGCGCAACCCAA
>JAYVRP010000200.1:0-2360 GCA_043776215.1 Rhodoferax sp.
GGCCCACCCGTCAGAACTCGAAGCCACCCCGGCGCCGGATCGCCTCCGACGCAGTCCCGCTCAGCATCGCGGCCTCCCCATTCGGGTACTGCCGCAGTACGGGTCCAAGTTCCTGGTCCAGCCCGAGCTTGCGCAGCACACCCATGAAATGCCAGCCGGCGGTGGACTTTTGCACATCGGGGAAGTAGATACCTGTTGCGCCGCGCAACGCAGCACGCAGATCATTCGCGCTGCGGATCGGCATCTGCGGCTCGCCGTTGCGCCGGGCAATGCCGGTCCGCACCCGCCCTAGCGACTGCGCGGATCCCGCCACCCCATGGCCGGAACGGATCAGATCGTCGATCAGCGGCGGCGTCAGGATCACCAGATCACACGGCGCACCGGCCAGCAGCATGTCGCACACCATGCCCATGGCGCTGAAGGTGCCATCCATACCAGCACCGGTTCCGCGGGTGAATGCCTGCTGCATGGCCTGCACCAGTGCCGCGGCCGCGCCGCCACTCAAAATATTCGGGTCCTGTAGATGCCGGCCATGTACTTGAACAGTTCACCCGCCATGTGCTAAGGCGTGCCGTTGCGCGAGGATCCGACGTGACCTTGCCCGGATTCGATTTGACGCAGGCCATGCCGATGCCACCACCCGCACCGGCACGGTTCTCCACCACCAGGGACTGCTTGAGGTGGCGCGCCATGGCCTCTGCCACCGGCCGACCGACGATATCGGCGACCCCCCGGGCGGAAATGGCACGACCATGGTCACCGGGCGGCTGGGGTAGGGCTCCCGGGCCATGGCCGGCACGACCGTCCACAGGGCCAGCAGCAGGCCAAGCGCGCGGGGCGCACGCAGAAATGTCATGCTTGTCTCCTTGTCTTGGGGAAATGGACCCTGCGCTGGCGGCATCCCGTCGCGGCCGGTGGCGCCTGCAATTGCAAGGAAAAGGTCGCTGCGTTTGTCCTGATCGAGGCTGGCCTGCACAACATCATTTAGACTGGAAAGCATGAATCGCCGCGACACACCTGAAAGCTGATGCCTGCCCCCGCAACGTCCGAACTCGACGCCAGCTCGGCAAAGCGCCGACGGCGCAGGCACCCGTTTTTCTGGCTGGTGCCGGCCGCGCTGGTGGCTTCGGGTGTGCTGCTGGTCATGAGCCTGGCCTACCTGCGGTCGCAGGCCATCACATCCAGTGAGCGGCTGGTGGACTCTCTGGCCCTGGTGATCGCGGAGCAGACCGCACGCACCTTGCAAACAATCGACCAGCGCCTGGAACTGGCGGTCAACGGCCTGCAGCGCATCCATGCTGCCGGCGGCCTGAACCCCCAGTCAACCCGCCTTGTGCCCGAAGACCATGTGCCGGGACTTCCCTTCGCGGCCGCCCTGCGCATGGTCGATGCGCAGGGGCTGGTCGTCGTTGGAACGGGCGGCGACAACCCCGGGCGCAGCATCGCCGATCAGCCCTATTTCCGTACCGCCAAGGCGGCGCAGGACACCGGATTCCAGCTTGCCACACCGTCGCAGGAGGGCCCGAACGGAAAGTGGTCGATTGCGGCGTCGCGGCCCGTTCGCACTGCCGAAGGCGGCTTCGGCGGGCTCGTCGTGACCGACCTGGACCCGCTCTACCTCGACCGGCTCTGGCGCACCATCGACCTGGGTCCAGGCGGCTCGATCACGCTTTTGCGCCGCGACGGCACCTTGTTGATGCGCAGCCCGTTCGATGCGACGGTGATGGCCAAGAACTTCCGGCAGCAGGACCTGTTTGCCAAGCACCTGCCAGGCAGCCAGGCAGGCGCCTTCCAGGACACCAGTCTGATCGACGGCATGCGTCGCCAACTGGCCTACCGGACTCTGACACCACAGGGTGATCTGGTCGTGATCGTCGGTAAATCACTCGATTTTGTACTGGCACCTTGGCGTCAACTGGCGGCACTCGCGCTGGCCGTCTGGGCTGCAGTCGCGCTGGCGATGGGGCTGCTCGGCCGTTTCCTGAACCGGTCGTGGAAAGAACACACCCGCGAACAGGCCCGGGTCCAGCAAGTGACCCAACGCCTGAGCCTGGCCGTCAACGCTGCCAATATGAGCGTCTGGGACTGGAACCTGCAAACCGACCAGTGGTACGCCACACCAACCTATTTCAGCATGCTCGGTCGCGACCCGGCGGAAGGTTTTGTCGACAACGCGCAATGGGTGGAACGCATCCATCCCGAGGACCGGGAAGTGGTCGCGGCCAGGATCGCGGAGGCACTCGCGGCCAAGGACACGCCCTACCAGTACGAGGCGCGCATGCGCCATGCCGATGGCGGTTATCGGTGGATCCAGGTCAGTGGCCGCGCCGCCGCACACGACAACCAGGGCAAGGCGCGCC
>JAYVRP010000201.1:0-7715 GCA_043776215.1 Rhodoferax sp.
AGCCACCCTGGCAGGCCTGACCCCAGTGGCCGTCACGGGCACTCTCGGCATTCCGGTCGGTCGCATTCGCAAACTGGCGATGGGCCCGGAATACCTTGGCGCATTCACCATCGGTGACCAACTTCTTTGGGGGGCGGCGGAGCCTCTGCGACGGATGTTGCGTATCTTGCTGGAACGATGAAATCGACCCATTGCAGCCAACAGGACGGTGTACTTCATGCTAGCCGTTGCCGATTGACAACATCAAGGCGCCGGCGAACCGCAACTGCGAACCGGCGCACATACTTCAGCTCCTTCTCAGCTTGTCAGCCTAAGACATTGATGTTATGGTACTTTTCAAAGTTAGAGTGTCGTGGCGTTTGTTTCCTCATCCAGCAATGCTTGCGGCGGCCCGAACATCGGAGGCAATTAAATTGATTTCTCAGTCACATCGCTGGCGCAAGACTGCACTCGCATCGTTGGTTGGCGTCGTATTCGGGTTGTCCGGGACGAACGTCAGCGCGCTGGCGCTTGGAAGAATTACAGTTCAATCTGCGCTGGGCGAGCCCTTGCGGGCC
Source organism: Rhodoferax sp. (assembly GCA_043776215.1). Taxonomy (GTDB): domain Bacteria; phylum Pseudomonadota; class Gammaproteobacteria; order Burkholderiales; family Burkholderiaceae_C; genus CAISIP01. The sequence continues at coordinate 558 of JAYVRP010000201.1, forward strand.
GAAATTGACGTTCCAGACATCAATGCCGAAGAGGCAGCAAGCCTCAAGACGTCTGTGGCGCTCCCCGAGGCCTTTCGGGCCGCCGGGCTGGATTACAACGCTGCCCTGGCAAGCGCGCAGGTCTCCCTCCAAAGACGCGCAGATGGTCGGGCATACATCCGCTTGACCAGTGACAAGATCGTTACCGAGCCGTTCGTGGATCTGATTCTGGAGGCAAGTTGGGCCAGCGGGCGCATCGTGCGCGACTACACGATGCTGCTGGATCCGCCAAGCCTACGCGCAGCGGTCCAGGTCGCGCCCGCTGCACCGCAGCCTGTCCCAGCCGTGCAAGCCCCCGCTGTGGCCGTCGCACCGACAACTGCCCGCGCTGCTGCAGTTGTTCCTGCGCGCACGCCGCCGGCATCAGCGAGTGCACTGAGTGCCAAAGCGCGCAATGAAGGCGAAAGCCGGGTCACCGTCCGGTCCGGGGACACGGCCAGCAGGATTGCGGGAGCCACCAAGCCCGCGCAGGTGTCGCTGGACCAGATGCTGGTGGCGCTCTTGCGCAACAATGCTGACGCGTTCATTGGGGGCAATCTGAACCGATTGAAGGCAGGAGCAGTCCTGACGATTCCATCGGAAGAGCAAGCGCGTTCCACGCCTGTAGCGGAGGCATCCCAGACAGTCATCGCGCAAAGCCGTAATTTCAATGAATTCCGTGGAAATTTGGCGTCCAATGCGCCTACGGTTCCAGTCGCCGCAGCTGACCGCAAGGCCAGCGGTAATGTTCAAGCACAAGTGGGGGAGAAAAAGCCCGCTGTCAGTGCCGCCGACAAGTTGAAGCTGTCCAAGGGTGCAGTGCAAGCGAAGGCAGCGGAAGAAAAAGTTGCCCAGGAAAAGATGGCACAAGATGCCGTCAAGCGCAAGGCGGAACTGGCCAAGAATATCAAGGATCTCAACGCAATCGCTGCCGGGTCCACAGCAGCGTCAGCAGCAGCACCTGCGGCGGCACCACCGGCTGCGGCAGTTGTCGCGCCTCCACCGACTCCATCCCTGCCGCCGGTACCTGTGCCGGCCCCCGTCCCAGTCCCGGCTCCTGCGGTTGTTGCGTCTGCCCCGGCGGCTCCACCACCTGTGGCGGTCGCAGCAAGCGCACCACCGGCAGCACCGCAGCCAGCAACTGCCCCGTCCAAACCCAAACAAGTCCCTCCAGATGAGCCGGGGATGCTTGATCGGGTGCTGGAGAATCCCCTGGTCTCAATTTTGGCTGCAGCCTTGGTAGCGTTGTTGGTGGGCCTCGGGATCTACCGATCCCGCAAACGGCAGAAGACTGCGGATGTCGACAGCGCTTTCCTTGAGAGCAGATTGCAGCCAGATTCCTTCTTTGGCGCCAGCGGAGGACAACGTGTTGACACCAGCGACGGCGCCGCGACCGGTTCGTCCATGGTGTATTCGCCCAGCCAGCTCGATGCTGCCGACGATGTTGACCCCGTTGCCGAAGCGGACGTCTACCTTGCCTATGGCCGGGACCTCCAGGCCGAAGAAATTCTCAAAGAAGCATTGCGCACCCATTCGGGGCGAATCGCGATTCACCAGAAACTCCTGGACATCTATGCCAAGCGCCGGGACACCCAGGCTTTTGAGAACATGGCGAACGAGGCGTACAAGCTGGTGGGGGGGCAAAGCCCGGAGTGGGCGAAGATCTGCGAGCAAGGCTTGATGATCGACCCGGCCAATCCTTTGTACAAACCTGGTGGTCAACCGTCGGCCCAAAGCCAGGTCCCGACAGCCGTCCCACGGGACTTCCCCAGCCTGGCTTCCGCGAGCGCCGCAACACAACGTCTCACCGTGCCTCCGTCCGCCGCACTGGTTTCGGCACCGGTTGATCTTGACCTCGACTTGGACCTGGACTTCTCCCTCGATGAATCACCCGCCAATGCAATTGTGGAAGCCCAAGCGACACAAATTGAGCCGACGGTAGCGCTTCATGCAGTCCCGTCTGCGCCGGCGCCACTGGACATGGATTTCGGTATGACGACCGAGGCATTGCCCGCGCGGGTGGGCGCTGCGGACACCAAGCCGCCAGTGGAGCTTGCATTGCCAGACCTGGAAATGGCATCCAAAACGATTGCCTTGACTGCCAGCGAAACCGAGAACTTCAGGCAGCAGGCTGAAGTCAGTTTTGGCTCCACCAATCCGGTGCCTCTGCAGACTTCCACGTCGGCGATGGCGCCGTTCAACACCGTGGACGCTCCATTGCCAGACGTGAATTTTGGCCAGACCACTCCCAGCACGCTTACTGCAAGCCAAGCCGCTCTCAATACCCCTGAAGCGGCGGATTCAGGCATGCTTGAATTTGATCTGGGCACTCTGTCGCTCGAACTTGAACCAACCCAAGAGGCCGCCTCCGCGCAGCCGGCTTCCGAGCCGGAAGACCCGCTTGCAACCAAGCTCGCATTGGCTGAGGAATTTGTCTCCATCGGCGACGACGACGGAGCCCGGGCGCTGATCGAGGAGGTCATCGCAGAGGCCTCCGGGGAGTTGAAGGCAAAGGCACAACGCGCGCTCAGCAGCCTGGGTTAGCGCATTGTCGGTTTGCATGAGGCGCCTTGCGTGAGGCTCGCCCTCGGCGTCAGCTACAACGGAATCGCCTACCAAGGCTGGCAGAGTCAGGCGTCAGGCCAGACCGTGCAAGACCATGTCGAAGCGGCGCTCGGTCGTTTGGCGGCGGCACCGATCCGGACGGTTTGCGCTGGCAGAACGGACGCAGGTGTTCACGCATTGATGCAGGTCGTGCATTTCGATACGGAAGCACAACGGCGCACTATTTCCTGGGTCCGCGGTACGAATGCCATGCTACCGCGCGACATCGCCGTGCAGTGGGCCATCGAGGTTCCGCCGGATTTCCACTGCAGGTCGCAGGCGCGTTCACGGCGCTACGCCTATATCCTGCTGGAGTCGAGTGTGCGCCCTTCAGTGGACAGCGGGCGGGTCGGCTGGGTGATGCGTCCACTCAGGCAACAAGCCATGCAACAGGCCAGTGCCTATTTGGTCGGAGAACATGATTTTTCATCGTTTCGTGCTGCGGCTTGCCAAGCCTTGTCTGCCACCAAACACCTGCACGCCATCCGAATTACGCGACATGGCGCCTACTGGCGCTTCGAATTCGAGGCCAGTGCATTCCTGCACCACATGGTGCGCAACATCATGGGCTGTCTGGTCGCCATTGGCCAGGGCAAGTACCCTCCGCAATGGATACAGCAGGTTCTCGAAGCCCGCTCGCGCGCCGCTGCCGCCCCTACCTTCGCACCCGACGGTCTGTATTTTCTCGGACCGCGTTACGACGCCCGTTGGGGCTTGCCAGATCGTACCGACGCGTATGATAGTTTGCCATGACCACCATTGACCCCCGGGGCCAAAGAACCAGAATCAAGATCTGCGGCCTGACCCGGGAATGCGACGTCGACGCGGCAGTGGCGGCCGGCGCGGACGCGGTCGGCTTCGTGCTCTACACGCCTAGCCCTCGGTATGTGTCGATCGACCGCGCGCTTGAACTCGCGCATCGGCTCCCCCCATTCGTTACACCTGTCCTCCTGTTTGTCAACGAGACAGCTTCCCGCGTGCTGGCCAGTTGTGAGCGATTGCCCCGGTCCTTGGCGCAATTCCACGGTGACGAATCCGAACAAGCTTGCCTGGATGCCACCCTTGGTGGTGCCCGAGCCTACATCCGGGCCGCGCGAATTCCCCTGGACGACTCGGCGACACCATTCGATCTCGTAAAATACGCCCAAACTTATGGCAGCGCCCACGCCATATTGCTCGATGCACACGTCGAGGGGTATGGCGGCGGGGGCAAAACATTCAATTGGTCACTGCTTCCTCCAAGCGTCAACTGTCACCTCGTCTTAAGTGGTGGGCTCACGCCTGCAAACGTGACCGATGGCATCTTGCAAGTACGGCCGCGTTGTAAGACTCTGGCCGTTGATGTCAGTTCGGGTGTCGAGATGTCGAAAGGCATCAAGGACTCCGACAAGATCCACCAATTCGTTGCCGCTGTACGCGCTGCGGACGACCAACTTGCAAGAAACCACCATGACCCCCTACCAGCAACCTGACGCTTCCGGTCACTTCGGAAGATACGGCGGCAGCTTCATCAGTGAGACGCTGACCCACGCCATTCTCGAACTACAGGCTGCGTACGCACGGTACCAGCACGACCCGGCGTTCATTGCGGAATTCAACTACGAACTCGCTCACTTCGTCGGGCGGCCCTCGCCGGTCTACCATGCCGCCCGGATGAGCCGGGAGCAAGGCGGCGCACAGATCTACCTCAAGCGGGAAGACCTCAATCACACGGGTGCCCACAAGGTCAACAACACCATTGGCCAGGCCATGCTGGCCAAGCGCATGGGCAAGCCCCGCGTGATCGCCGAAACCGGTGCCGGACAACACGGTGTCGCCACAGCCACGATCTGTGCCCGCTACGGGCTGGAATGCGTGGTCTACATGGGCAGCGAGGATGTCAAGCGACAGAGCCCCAACGTCTACAGGATGAAACTGCTCGGAGCCACCGTCGTACCTGTCGAAAGCGGCAGCAGAACCCTCAAAGACGCACTGAACGAGGCCATGCGCGATTGGGTCGCCAACGTAGACAATACCTTCTACATCATTGGCACGGTCGCGGGGCCCCACCCGTACCCGATGATGGTGCGTGACTTCCAGAGCGTTATCGGGAAGGAGTGCCTGGTGCAGATGCCGGAGATGCTGGCGGCGCAGGGTTGTCACGGCAGCCAGCCCGACGCGGTCGTTGCCTGTGTAGGGGGCGGCAGCAACGCGATGGGAATATTCCATCCGTACATTGAACACACTGCCACGCGCCTCATCGGCGTCGAGGCAGCGGGAGAAGGGCTCGACAGCGGCAAGCACTCGGCGTCATTGCAGCGTGGCAGCCCCGGTGTGCTGCATGGCAACCGTACCTACATTCTTCAAAACGACGATGGCCAGGTGACCGAAACCCACAGCATCAGCGCCGGCCTGGACTACCCGGGTGTCGGACCGGAACATGCATTTCTCAAGGACATCGGCCGCGCTGAGTATGTCGGAATCACAGACTCCGAGGCGTTGGAGGCGTTTCACTACCTGTGCCGAACGGAAGGCATCATTCCTGCGCTGGAATCGAGCCATGCGGTGGCCTACACCATGCAATTGGCCCGACACATGCGGCCAGACCAGTCCATCCTGGTCAACTTGTCCGGTCGCGGCGACAAGGACATCGGGACCGTCGCGGATCTCAGTCACGCGGATTTCTATTGCCGCCCCAGTTGCCAGGGCCAAGCGGTCAAGGGGGCGGCCGTCGTGACCCCACCAACGCCCGGAGTGCGCGCATGACCCGCATCGCCAAAACACTTGCCTCACTCAAGGCGAAACGCAGAACAGCTTTGATCCCGTATGTGACCGCCGGCTTTCCATTTGCCGACATTACACCGGAATTGATGCATGGAATGGTTGCATCCGGCGCCGACATTCTCGAACTGGGCGTTCCGTTCTCCGACCCGAGCGCAGACGGAGCCGTGATCCAGAAGGCCGGCGACAAGGCATTGGCCGCCGGCATAGGGCTGGCCCAGGTTCTGGAGATGGTGCGGGTGTTCCGCGCGACCAATTCGACCACTCCCGTGGTACTCATGGGATACGCCAACCCGATCGAGCGGTTCGATCAGCGCCACAAAGCCGACACCCCAGGCAGTGCATTTGTGCAAGCGGCGGCCAAGGTTGGCGTCGATGGACTTCTGATCGTGGACTACCCGCCGGAGGAATGCGCCGGCATAGCGTCAGAGCTCAAGTCCCACGGTATGGACCTCATTTTCCTGCTGGCTCCGACGAGTACCGAGCAACGCATGCAACAGGTGGCCGCAGTGGCAACGGGGTACGTGTATTACGTTTCCCTCAAGGGCGTCACTGGCGCGGGCACACTCGACACCGCTTCGGTGGAAGCGATGTTGCCCCGTATCCGCCGGCATGTCCACATACCCGTGGGTGTCGGTTTCGGCATTCGCGATGCAGAGTCCGCCTGCGCCATTGCCAAAGTGGCCGATGCGGTGGTCATCGGCAGCAGGATCATCCAACTCATTGACGAACAAACTCGTGACCAGGTGGTTCCGGTGGCCGCCGCTTTTTTGTCAGGCATCCGCGCGGCGCTCGATGCACAATCCGAGAAGACTGCCCCCCCGTCAACAGGAGTACCACGATGAGTTGGCTCGAAAAGCTCTTGCCCCCGAAGATCCAGCACACCGATCCGGCAGATCGCCGCACGGTGCCCGAAGGCCTGTGGATCAAATGCCCTAGCTGCGAGACCGTGCTTTACAAAACCGATCTGGAGCAAAACCAGAATGTCTGCCCGAGTTGCAGCCACCACCATCGCATTGGGGCTCGCGCGCGCCTCAACGTCTTTCTCGACAACGAAGGGCGTTTCGAGATTGGGCAGGAAGTGCTGCCCGTGGACGCGCTCAAATTCAAGGACAGCCGCAAATACCCGGAGCGCCTGAAGGAGGCATTGGAGCACACAGGGGAAACCGACGCCCTGGTAGTGCTGGGTGGCACAGTGCATAACATCAGTGTGGTAGTGGCATGCTTTGAGTTCGACTTCATGGGTGGCAGCATGGGATCCGTGGTCGGCGAGCGTTTCGTGCGCGGAGTCGAAACGGCAATTGAGCAAAAGGTGCCCTTTGTCTGCTTCACTGCAACCGGCGGGGCCCGCATGCAGGAAGGCCTGCTGAGCCTGATGCAGATGGCCAAGACCAACGCCGCGCTCACGCACCTGGCGAAGGCGAGGCTGCCCTACATCAGCGTGCTCACCGACCCGACCATGGGCGGCGTGTCCGCCAGCTTCGCCTTCATGGGCGACATGGTCATGGCCGAGCCGCGCGCATTGATCGGCTTTGCCGGCCCGCGCGTGATCGAGAACACCGTTCGCGAGAAGCTGCCCGAAGGTTTCCAGCGTGCCGAGTTTCTGTTGCAGACCGGCGCGGTCGACACCATCGTCGACCGCCGCGAACTGCGCGGCCGCATTGCGCGTGCCATCGCGATGCTGCAACGCCAGAGCGCCGACGCCGTCAGCTGACCTTGTTGCCTGCCACGCTGCCCGAGTGGCTTGCCCACTGCGAGCGCATTCACCCGACCGAG
>JAYVRP010000202.1:0-7714 GCA_043776215.1 Rhodoferax sp.
GAATTTTAGGCGGCGCGAAAGGGGTGCTGGACGAAGTTCGCGCCGGGCTGTTGGAAGTGCGCTGATGCCATGGAAAACGGGGAAGACGTCATCATTGCGCACCTGCGTGGGATGTGAAGGAAGATAGACACTCGTACCTGATTGATCCGGCTTGATTCGGCACTCACCAGCGGAATCGGAATGGCCGGTATTCATTGGTTCCGAGGTAGGTATTCTTCAAGCTCGTCACCTGCAGTTCGAGAATCTCGGACGGTTTGCGCATCTTCGTGTTCCATCGAATTTCTCGATGCCACAACTTGTGAAATGCCTTCACGAGCTTGTGGCGGCAAGCTGCTGTCAGGCGCCCCTCCTTGTCCAGCACAAGCAGGAAGCCCCGCCCCAGCAATCCAAGCAGCACGCGGTCTGCAAATGGCGCACGGTACTCCTCAATCAGGTCGAAGACGAGGCTGCCCTGATCACGCTCCTTCCCATGAACAATGCCGAAGTACGGGTCCAGGCCAGCCCGGATCACTGCTCGCCACACCTCACAGTAGAGCATGCCGTAGAGGTAATTGACAGCACTATTGACAGGGTCGCTTGCATGCCGGGCATGGCGCCCGGGGAAGCCGTATTCCTGCGGGATCAGTTGGGCCAGTGTTGACCAGTATTTTGCAGCGGCGCGCCCTTCGTGGCCCATCCACACGTTGCGCGAAGCAGCGTTGACCGGGTCCAGACAGTTGATCGTCTCGGCAATACTGCGGACCTCATCAGCCCCGCGTGTCAGTGCGTCGTAGGATGAGTCACCTTTGCGTTTTTGGTACCTCGCGAAGTATTTAAGTAGCGAGGCTTGGTTGGCGACTTTGGCCGCCAACATTTTCAAGCCGGCGCTAACGATGTCTGGCTCGTTCCTGCGAATTATTTGCTGCTGCCTCACGTTGGATCTGCTGCTTTGCACGGGTTGCGCAATGGCCGCCGGGATTCCGATGAGCGGCGTGAAGACGACGGGCACGTCCTTGTCGCACAAACTCATCGTCAGCTCCGCAGAGACCGCGATCCCCTTGCCCTCCAGATACACCATGGTCAGTTCGGCAATTGAAATGCGGAACAGTTCATTCTTCCGCCTTCGAACTACCACGTCGTCTCCCGCAATGGTCACGTAGCATCCGCTTCGCAGAATGTGCAGCCTTCCATCGACAACCAGAAAAGCCGGGTCGCGGTCTTCGTCCGAGGTGGCCTGGTTGCCGCCAAGAGGTGTTGTGCTCTGCGTCGCCGTGGCATCCGTCAATCCCAAAGTCCCATCCATGTGAATTGCGGTCGACCCAATGGTGGGGCCAACATGATCGGCCAACGGGTACCCGCCTGTCAGGGTCTGTGCCACGGCTTCGGTCGGCGGCATGACCGCGTCCGCGATTGGCACGAACCTTTCACGGGCCGGCCAGGCCAGCGCCAAGCTTGGGTCATTGGCAATCGCGCTGCCAGCCAACGCATCCACGGTGTGGTCAATTTGGGTCAACTGCGCCCGAGCTGCCGGTGCGTTGTCAATCAGGTAATAGTTGCGAAAGCCCTTGGTCAACGCGTTCAATCTTGTGATGAGGTCCCACTTCTGCATTCCGTTGCACTGCGCAGACCCGATAGCCTCGACAAGTTCACTGACGATTCGGGTCGCCTTGCCCAGTTTGTCTGCGGGGATCTGAGCATCCGACAGACCAATTTGAAACCCCAGAAAGTTCACACCTTGTTGTACGTGGCCGTACTGAGTCTTTGCTGGTTTGAGAGCCAGGTGCAAACTGCCTTGGAGAAACTCGGTCATCAAGCGCAGTGCAGCCTGAGCCTCTGCGTCGGAGTTGCACAGCACCATGTAGTCGTCGGCGTAGCGTGCAAAGGCTGTGCCCGTCTTTTCGAATTCCTTGTCGAGCGGGTCCAGATAGATGTTGGCCAGTAGCGGAGATATCGATGCGCCTTGTGGAACCCCCAGCTCGGCAGGAGTGATATCCATCAAGTCGATCACATCGGCGGTCAGCCAATGGCGAAGCAATTGGAGCAGATCGCGGTCGCCGACCACATCAGCCACCAGGCGCAGGAGGATGTCGTGGTCGATCCTGTCAAAGCATTTGCGAATGTCCGCTGTGACGGCCCAATGTTTGCCTGTGGCGATGGCGGCCCGCACCACCGCGACCGCGTGGTGGGCACTGCGGCCAGGCCGGTAGGCAAAGCTGGCGTTGCTGAAGCGGGTTTCGAACAGTGGTTCGAGCAGTTGCAGGCAAGCCGCCTGCACCACGCGATCACGCACGCACGCGATCCTCAGAACGCGAAACTCGCCATCGGTCTTCGGTATGCGCACGGTCCGCAGTGGGCGGCTTCGGTATCGCCCCTCTGCCAGTTCCTCGGCCAGGCTTTGTAGCTCCGCATCCAGCTTTTCTCCGAATTGCTCAATGGTGACCTGGTCATGGCCGTGCGACCGCTTGTTGTGCGCCTTGACCCGAAACCAGCCGGCGTAGAGGGTGTCCCGCATGCAAAGCTTGCGATACAGGTCGGTGTTTTGCGGCGCGGGAGTTTGCGCGCTCGTGAGAGCCGTGGAGAACTGCTTGACCGGGGTGTGGCGTAAGTGTCGCAACGCGAGCAGCCGATAGGTCTTGGCCAGCGAGTCGGTGGGTTCAGGTGACCGCGCCTGCACGGTGACAGCCTTCCCGTTCACACCCGCCCGGACCCACACCTGACCGGGTTCGAGACTGCCAATCCGTTTGTACTCGGCATCGTCAAGCCAATTGGTCTTGCCGCCGACTGGCAGTTCGCCGATGTCGCCGGCAATCCAGCAGTCGGCGTCAGCGTCAAGCCAGGCTTGTGCCGTAATCGGGAGCGGATGGTTGGCCGAGAATGCGAACAGGCCGACGTGCTTTGCGCAGCCGGTAGCGGTGGTCAACGCGTTGGGGCAGATGCCAGGAAAGCCGTGCAACACGATGGGTGGCGGCTTGCGCGAGTTGGTGTCGTCGCTACCGTCATGCTTCGCAATCAAAGCCGCCATCAGCGCCGCGTCGATCATCCAGGACATCACCAAGTGCTCCAATCGTTCGAAATGAGTGCTTGGCATTTCGATCCAGACAGTCCCATTCGAGGTGATGGCGTGGCCCAGATCGACAGAGTTGTTGCCTTCGGACAGCGCCCAGACGCCAGGAAAACGAAGCATCCAGTCGATTAGCTCGACGAGCCGATCCAAGTCTTCGGCTACACCTTGGTCGCGGCGCAGCGGATTGGCGATCTCGGGTCGCCGGAGACTGTGCACCAGGCTGGCCAGGCCAATGCTGCCTTGGTCCGCCAGGCGATAGGCGAGCCCAACAACGAGCTCAATGGTTGACTCTGATATCGGTGTCGCCAACTGATTCGCGCAGGTGCGGAGGAACGTACGCAAGGCGGGTGTCATGCCTGCCGACTGCCGGAATTGAAACAGCGCGATGGGGCGTCGGCGGTTGGCGAGCTCGCACCACAGTAGCGGCCCCTTGTGCAGATTGCCCTTGTTGCGTTTGGTCAGGAGCGGCGCGAGGCTGCCCTGGTAGTCGGCGATCACCAATGGCTGCCGGGCTTCTTTTGCATGCAGAACCCGGCGGAGCGCCAGTTCCGCCGCGATGGCGGGGCGGCCAAGCACCAGCAATGGGCGTCGCGTTTCGACTTGCGGCCGTGTTTTCATGGATTGCCAATGGGTTGCTGCATGCGGTGGGCGGCCACTTGCGCTTACACGGGGACAAGCCGGCAATGGAGTTGGAACTGGCGTTGCAGCACGACCTGACCGCCGGGCAAACGCAACAGCAGTGCGATGGGCACGTACTCGCAAACGCGCGTCCAGCGCTGTGGTTGCGGGTCAATCTGCGGCTGGACATATCCGCCGCGAGGGAGCGTCGTCGCTCTGGCGATCTGCAATTCCTGCTGCCCGCCATTCACATATTGGGCAACCCGTTCGGCTTCCGCCTGGTAGCCGGCGCGGAGGAGGGCCGAAAAAAAATGTCGGGAGTGGCCACCAAAGTCTTGCTCGCCGTGGGTCAGCCCGACATCAGCGTGGGCCAACTCGTGAGCCAACACAGAGTCCAGTGACCCGGATTGCAATTGCCATACCGGCACCCGAATACGATGCGTGCCGGCGTTGTAGTCGCCGCCGATGCCCGGGTCGAAGTGCTCGCCGCTGCATACAACAACTTCGGGCATCCTCTGAGCGGCATTCAGGAAGCCCCGTTGCGCGATGCGTTGCGCTGCCTGCGCGAGGCCCGGGTCGACCCAACACGCGGCCAGCGCGGCAAGGCTGTCAAAGACCAAGCCAAACGCCATGACAAGTCGAGCCCCGGTGACTGAGGCCACGGCCTTCATGACACCCCCGCAACGTCGAGCGGGGTCTCAATGGTGGCGTGGACTTTGGCGGACCGGTTGCGCAGTATGGCCAGGCGCGACTGTTGCAGGTATACAGGCCACGGCAGGAAAAGCCGCACTTCGGGGAACCCTGCTGCCAGCATGTCGGCCGCCGCCTTGCATGCGAGGCGATGCCTTTTGCGACGAAACGCCGGATGGCGATCCGTCGGGGCCAAGGCATCACCCTCGTCCAGCGGCGAAAATTGCTCGATCACCCGTTGGAGACTGGCAAGGCGATCTTTCAGCGCCGCAAGCAGGTCATGCGCGTCGCGCCGGTTGAGTACAAAAGCATCGTCGATGGAGACTTGAACCCCGGTCAAAAAGCAACGAATCATGGTGTTGACTCCTGAAGAAACTGGAGCCAATTTCACCGGTGGACCATGGTGCAGCGCAACGGCAGTTGGTGCTTGTGCAGGTGCTCGCAATCCGTGGTATGGTGCCCAAAGCGGTCGAGTTTGGTGCTGCCCAGCGGCCCACCATTTCGCCGCTATGAGGGGAGGTTGACGATGAGGCTGTCAAATCCGTTCAACGTTGACGCGGCACTGGCGTCGGCGCATGAAATCGCTCTGCTGCCACCAAAGGGTGGGGCCGCAATCCGGGCTTTTTGCGGGGTGGGCGACTCCGGCAAGGATTGGACGGAGCGCGGCGTATGCGTCCTCAAGGCCCGCAAGGGTTTTGGCAAGAGCCATCTACTTATTTCCCGCAGTGAAAGGCATCGTGCCAGCCCCGCTGCGGCGCGCACGATTTTTTATCCGCAAGAAGGGCACCATCGCAAATCGTGTGACACGCTGAGCAGCCTGCATGTTGTGGTGCCACGTTGGCTGCATGGCAGGGAATCGGTTGCCGCCTGGGTCCACGTATGGCAGATATCGATGCTGGGCCTGCTGGTCTGGATTGTTGGAGCACGCTCGGGCTCGTTGCATGGTTATTCGGAGTGGTTTGGCAGCCTTGAGTTGCTTGACCAAATTCAACTGGAAAACAGAACCGATTCGCAGATTGGCACCCAGCCAGCCGCCGCGCTGACCTGGTTCATAGGCAGGGTGCTGGAACATTTACCGCAGGATGATTACGTGCTCGGCACGGAGAAGTTGAAGCAGTGCCTCTACCACGCCAGCAGCGATTGGGCGATTGCGATCACATCCAGCCTTGCCCGCTATGGCAAGAAGCAGATCGCGATGTACCTGGACGCACCGGATGAACTCGTTGAACTGGATCCCCCCAATTTGTGGCGTAACGTGCAGCAAGGGCTGCTGCTGGCTATCTGGAAGTTCTCCAAGAGCACGGTCTGGGGGCCAGTCCTCAATATTTACGCATCGGTTCGCAGCGAGGCCTTTGGTTCGGGCCAGGATCATGCGGACATCGCACTCGCCATGGGCTTGGTGATGCCGTTGCGCTACCAGCGGGACGATCTGGAAGCGATGCTCGAAGACAGGATTCGGTTGGCCGATGCGCCTTGGCTGCAGCGTGCGCTACAGGATGGTGTGAAGCCGGTCCACGCCTTGTGCGGCTTCAACGATGTGAAGCACGATAACAGGGCCACGCTCGAGGGCGGGCGCTACATCGAGGACGTATTTGATTCGATTTTGCGCCACACCCGGCGTGTTCCCCGGGAGGTGATCGGAATTGGAGGGGCGATCTTTGCGAACGAAGAATCGAGGAACTTTGAGATCGTCCGGGACGCCGTCAATGCGCAGGCCAGCCTGAACATTTCGTATGCCATCAAGCATTCATTTCTGGGGTGGAGCGACGCGCTGCACCGGCACTTCGCGATCATGCTGCGCGGAGAAGTGATCGATAGAAAATCAATGGAGAGGCTTGCCGCCGCGTTTGGCAGCGAAGGCCCGCATATCGTCAAGTTCCTCGTGCAGCATGGGCTTTTGGGCGTTGCCGAGCCACTTCCCAAACGCCATCGCCACTTCTATCGCCAGCGTTTCGCGTATGACGAGGTGCATGGCAATGAAGAAGCCAACTCGTTGAACAGGGACTATTTCTTCCTTCATCCCGCATTCAAGGAGTGGATTGAGTCGCAACCCGAACGCTTGAACAAAAAATTGAAGCGCCTCGACAAAGGGGTCATTGGCGATCAGCAGTCTTATGAAGCCATGTCGCCCTTGCTGCGGCTTGGCTGTGTGGGTGGCAGAGCCATCCTTACGTTTCGTACCGCCGGGAGAATGTCAACTGATGCAGAGACGGGCGCGGCGTCGGATCCGTTGCGCTTTCTTTATGTTGCTCTGTACAAATGCCGCGATCTGAAGCGCAAACATATCAATCTCGCGGAGTTGTTGGACGCTTGGTACAAGCTGCGCAGCGTCGGCCAACTAAAGGATGCCCTGACGGCGTGTTTGCCGGACCAGGTTGACGCGCTTGCCGTCAAGATTCGTGATTGGGCGAAGAAAATCAACAGGAACCAAGACATTCAGCAGCTACAGCGCATGATGCTTGGCAAGCGCTGCGGCAGCAGCACAGCGGTGCACAAGTACCGTAAAAACGCGAAGGACCTGGCCCCCTTCATTTCGATCAGTGCGTGCGGCGAAATGGGGGCACAGGTTGAAGTAAGCTTTCCTTCCTTGCTTCTGAATGAGCTCGACTGGGATGAGTCCCTGTATGCTTTGTTGGGCTCGTAGACTGGATACGTACTGATCTGACCCCAAAACCAACCCGAATTCTGAACCATGGAACTGGAAATCTACAACGCGTTTGTCAAAGCTGGCGTTTCGGAGGCAGACGCGAAAGCCGCTGTCGAGTCAATCAATAAGGAAATTGACAAACGGTATGCCCTGCATGCGCATCAGCTTGCAACCCGAGGGGATATTGAACAAGTCAGAAAAGACTTGTCGGAGGCAAAAGTTGAAATCCGGAAGTGGACTATTGGAACCATGTTTGCCTCGGTTGGCATATTCGCAACTATTGTCAAGTTATGGCATTGAACTAAAGCATAATTTGTCTGATTCCAGTATCCAGATATTAATGAGCCCGTCTACCAAGACTTGGACTTCTTATTGATCGCGGGGTCCCAGATGCTATCTACGATAGCTGTTATGTAAACAGCCTTATATGAACTTTAAAGAAGTCTATAAGATTTTTCATTCAACTTAAGAGGATTACCATGAGGATTAAGTTTATTTTGGTGTTTTTTTTTCTTCTGTTTTCAAAAACTAATGTCACTTTTGCACAAGACCTTCAAGAAATTGTCAAACTAAGGGAGCAATTAATTTCACCTTGGATCATTACTTTTGCCGGTAAAGACCCAATCCACCCAAGTTAAGGCTTCCGTCCATCATTTTCAGAAATTAGCAGAGAAAACACTTGACATATAGAAAATAGGTTGCTGTCGCCAATGAAT
>JAYVRP010000203.1:0-7712 GCA_043776215.1 Rhodoferax sp.
AGGCCCGACAACACCACCCATTGGTTGTTCTGGCTGGAGCCGATCTTCACCTGGCGCGCCGCTGGCTTGCCGTCGGCGCCCACCACCAGCACCGAATCGCCCTGGTTGCTGCGCGTCACCGCCTGCTGTGGCAACAACACGCCGGCAGGCAACTCGGCCTGTGACAGGCGCACCCGCACGAACTGCCCGGGCAACAACAGGCCGTCGGCATTGGGCACTTCGGCGCGCAATGTGATCTGACCGGTGGCCGCGTCCACCGTCAGATCCGAGAACAGCAACTTGCCGGTGCGCGGCAATTCGCTGCCGTCTTCGAGCACGATGCGCACTGGCGCCGCCGCGTCAGCGGAACCACGCACCTGCCTGGCGACCAGCGCCTTGCGCAGGCGCAACACGTCGGCGGTCGATTGCGTGAAATTCACGTAGACCGTGCTGGTTTGCTGGATCACGGCGAGCTGGGTGGCTTCGGCCTGGCTGACCAGCGCGCCTTCCGTCACCAACGACTGGCCAATACGGCCTGAGATCGGGGCGCGCACACTCGCGTAGTCGAGGTTGATGCGGGCCAACTGCAGCGCAGCGTTGGCACCGGACAGGTCGGCCTCGGCCTGCTTGTGGGCAGCCACCACGTTGACATACTCCTGCTGGCTCACGGCGTTGGCTTCGACCAGCGGTTTGTAACGCTCGGCCTGCGCTGCTGCCTGGGTCAGGCTGGCGCGTGCCTTGGCCGCGCTGGCCTGCGCACTGTCGAGGGCAGCCTGGTAGGTGGCCGCATCGATCTGGTACAGCACCTGGCCGGCCTTGACCTCGCTGCCTTCCACAAAAAGCCGCTTTTGCACGATGCCGTTCACGCGGGCACGCACCTGCGCGATGCGGATCGGGCTGACACGCCCCGGGAGTTCGGTCTGCAAGGCGACCACCTGCGGCGCCACCACCACGACCCCGACTTCGGGCGGTGGCATCGTGCGCGCGCCCGTGGCCGGAGGCGCGCTATCCTTGGCACCACATGCGGCCAGCACCATAGGGACGGCCAGCCAGGCGAAGCGGATGGGTTTCGGCCATGCAGCGGGTGATCCGCCCGTTGCAGGCGGAGAAAGGTCGAACATTGGAGATCCTTCAGGGAAGAAGCCCGTGTAGGGCCGCAGGCAGCATCGGTCGCGGCTGCACGATTGCGGCAACTATAGAGCCACTTGAACAAACCTGCTTTTTGCGTAGCGCACAGAATGGGCGCAGCTACCCGAACGAGGAGTTTCCCATGGCCCATGCCTTCGCTTCGACCCTCACATCCTTCACGACGGCATCGGGCACCGTTGCCACGATGTTTTCCCTGCCCGCTCTGGCGCGGCAGTTCCCTCAAGTCAACCGTCTTCCGGTGTCGCTGCGTATCGTGCTCGAATCGGTGCTGCGCAACTGCGACGGGCTGCGTATCACCGCGGCCCACGTGGCCGAGCTTGCCAACTGGCAGCCCGGTGCACCGCGCCGCCAGGAGATCCCCTTTCTGGTCTCGCGCGTGGTGCTGCAGGATTTCACAGGCGTCCCCTTGCTGGTGGACCTGGCCGCCATGCGCAGCCTGGCGGTGCGCTTGGGCCGGGACCCGAAACGCATCGAGCCGCTGGTTCCAGTGGACCTTGTGGTGGACCACTCGGTGATGGTGGACCACTATGGTCAGAAAGACTCGCTGGACCTGAACATGCGGCTGGAATTTCAGCGCAACCAGGAGCGGTACGCGTTCATGAAATGGGGCATGCAGGCGTTCGATACCTTCCGCGTCGTGCCACCGGGTTTTGGCATCGTGCACCAGGTCAATCTGGAGTACCTCGCGCGTGGGGTTCACCGGCAGAGGGACGGGCTGGTCTACCCCGACACCCTGGTAGGTACTGATAGCCACACCACCATGATCAACGGTATCGGTGTCGTGGGATGGGGTGTCGGTGGGATCGAGGCCGAGGCGGCGATGCTGGGGCAACCGGTCTACCTGCTGACACCCGATGTGGTGGGGTTCGAGCTCACCGGTCGTCTGCGCGAAGGCGTGACCGCGACCGACCTGGTGCTGACGGTGACCGAGGCCTTGCGCCGGCAGAAGGTGGTGGGGAAGTTTGTCGAGTTTTTCGGCAGCGGCACGCGCACCCTGTCGCTGCCCGACCGCGCCACCATTGCCAATATGGCGCCCGAGTATGGCGCCACGATGGGTTTTTTCCCGGTGGATGAGCGCACCATCGATTACTTTCGCGGTACTGGCCGCACAGAGGGCGAGATCGACTTGTTTGAGGGGTATTTCCGCGCCCAGGGCCTGTTTGGTGTGGCGCAGGACGGTGCCATCGACTATTCGCAGGTGGTGCGCCTGGACCTCGGCTCTGTCACGCCCAGTCTGGCCGGCCCGAAACGGCCGCAGGACCGTATCGAGCTCGGCCAAGTAGCCACACAATTTGCGTCCCTGTTTTCGAAAGGCGCCGCCGCTGATGGCTTCGGCCAGCCGGCAGACAAGCTGCGTCAGGAATTCCGCACCACGAGCGGCCGCGCCTTAAAGAACGGCGATGTGCTGATTGCCGCCATTACCAGTTGCACCAATACCTCCAACCCCGGCGTGATGCTGGCCGCCGGGCTGCTGGCCAAAAAGGCGGTTCAGGCCGGTCTGCGGGTACAGCCCCACATCAAGACATCGCTGGCGCCCGGGTCGCGCATCGTGACCGAGTACCTGACGGAAACCGGGTTGCTGCCGTACCTGGAGCAACTCGGTTTTGCGCTGGCGGGTTACGGCTGCACCACCTGCATCGGCAACGCGGGTGATCTCGCGCCGGAACTCAAGCAGGCCATTGCCGACAACGATCTGGTTTGCGCGGCCGTGCTCTCGGGCAACCGCAACTTCGAGGCGCGCATCCATCCCAGCCTGAAGGCCAATTTCCTGGCCAGTCCGCCGCTGGTGGTGGCCTATGCGATCGCCGGCACGGTGCTGCGCGACCTGATGACCGAGCCGGTCGGGCAGGGGATGGGTGCCGACGGTCGGCTGCGCGATGTGTATCTGGGCGACATCTGGCCCAGCAGCGAGGAAGTCGCGCAATGGATGCAGTCCGCCATGCATGGTCAGGCCTACCGCGACAACTACGCCCGCATCCAGAGTGCGCCCGGCCCGTTGTGGGAAAAAATCCGCGGGGTGACAGGCGCCGCCTACTCATGGCCGCGCAGCACCTACATTGCCGAGCCGCCTTTCTTTGATGGCTTCGCCCTGCAGCAGGCCCCGGCCGCGCGTGTTCCTGGCGTGCGCGCTGCGCGCATCATGGCGCTGTTCGGCGACTCGATCACCACCGACCATATTTCACCTGCCGGTTCGATCCAGGAGATGTCTCCTGCGGGCCAATGGCTGGTGGGCAATGGCGTGCAGGCGGAGGATTTCAATTCCTATGGCGCGCGCCGGGGCCAGCATGAAGTGATGATGCGCGGAACTTTTGCCAACGTGCGCATCAAAAACCTGCTGCTTCCCGCCGGTGCCGACGGCGTACGTCCGGAAGGTGGGCTGACACTCTTTCGGCCGTCCGATGGCGCACCGGCGCGGACCATGCCGATTTTCGATGCCGCCATGGCGTACCAGGGCGCCGGCATCGCCACGGTGATCTTCGCTGGCGAAGAATACGGCACCGGCTCGAGCCGCGACTGGGCTGCCAAGGGCACGCAATTGCTGGGCATTCAGGCCGTGGTGGCGCGCAGTTTCGAGCGCATCCATCGCAGCAACCTGGTGGGCATGGGAGTATTGCCGCTGCAGTTCAAGGCCGGCCAGTCATGGTCGTCGCTCGGGTTGGTGGGCGATGAGCGGATCGACATCGTGCCCGACGCCAGCCTCACACCGCAGAGCGACGCCATGATGGTCGTGACGCGGGCCGATGCCAGCCGGTTTTCCGTGCTGCTCACGCTGCGAATCGACACCCCGATCGAGGCGGACTATTACCGCAGCGGAGGCATCCTGCCCCACGTGTTGCGCCAGCTGCTGGCTTGACCTGCTTCAAGGCGCTGCTGTTGGCCTGGGGCAACACCTCCGGGTTTTCCTGGTAACAGCTTTGCACCCGGAGTCGCTGCACATGGGCAGCGTAGTACATTTGAACGATAACGGGGAGGTGCGGGTGAGCAACGCTGGGTGCTTTCGTGCCTGAAACGCAGTTATTTCGCGTCTGCCATTGTCGATTCGGGCAATGGACGCGCTGGAGAATCGAAACCATGTCTGACCACACCCGCTTTGCGCGCGTCCGCACGCTGAACCACCCCGGCTTCAAACCTGCCGTACTCGCACTGGCCGTGGCCAGCGCCTTTGCGTTGCAGCCGGGCAGCTCCCACGCGCAGCCCCTTCCGGCGGGGGGCGTGGCCGTGCACGGCCAGGCCAGCATCAGCAATCCTGCGCCGAACCAGTTGCGGGTCGTCACGCAGAATGGCGCGGGCACCAACCACTCCGCGATCAACTGGCAAAGTTTCTCCATCGCAGCCGGCAACAGCACCACGGTTGTGCAGCCCGGCGCGAGCAGTTTGTCCATCAACCGGGTGGTCACCAACACGCCGTCCAACCTCTTCGGCACCTTGTCGTCCAACGGGCGGCTGGTGTTGGTCAACCAGTCGGGTATTGCGGTGGCCGCCGGCGCGGTCATCGACACCGCCGGGTTTACCGCGTCCACGCTGCGCATGAGTGACGCGGATGCGCTGGCCGGGCGCTTGCGTTTTGGTGATGCCACCAGCAGCATGGGCGGGGCGGCCGGCATCACGGTCCATGGGCGCATCACCGCGCGCGACGGCGACGTCGTGCTGGTGGCTCCCAACATCGAGCTGGGCGGCAGTGCGCTGCTGCAGGCCACCAATGGCAGCACCATCCTGGCCGCGGGACAGCAAGTGGAAATCACCGGACGCGGCCTGGAAGGCATCACGCTGCTGGTGCAGGCCCCGACCGACCAGGTGCGCAACCTGGGGCGGCTTGAAGGGGATGCCGTGGGTATCTTCGCCGGCACCTTGCGCCACAGTGGCGAGATCCAGGCCACCACGGCCAGCCTGGAGGGTGGGGCGGTGGTGCTCAAGGCCAGCGGCGACGCCTATGTGGAGGGTGCCGCCAAGGTGATGGCCACGGGCAGCGCCGGCGGCCGTGTCGATGTGCTGGGGCAGCGGGTGGCGATCGCCGACCAGGCGCTGATCGACGTGTCGGGCACCCACGGTGGCGGAACCATCCGCATCGGTGGCGACACCCAGGGCAAGAACCCCGAACTGCCGAATGCGCAGATGACCTATGTCGGAGTCGACACGGTCCTGAAGGCAGACGCCCTGCAGAACGGCGATGGGGGCAGAGTCATCGTATGGGCCGACGACGCCACGCGCGCCCACGGCACGATAGCGGCCAATGGCGCCGGCGACGGCGGTGGTGGATTCGTGGAAACCTCGGGTCGTGGCCATCTGGAGGTCGGTGGCATCCGCGTGAGCGCTTCCGGTTCCGCAGCGCGGCCTGGGACCTGGCTGCTCGACCCGGCGGATATCACCATCACGCATGGCGCCGCCACAGGCCCCTACCCTTCCGGGAACAAGGACGAGCTGACCATTGCCTTGGGGCCTGGCTCGCTGGCAAATTTTTTTCCGGTCGCATCCGCGGGCGCTTCGACACTCACCGACGGGGACCTGAACAGTTTCCTCAATGGCGGCAGCAATCTTCAGGTGGTGGTCCAGACCGCGAATACACCCTCCGGTACGGGTTCGGGCGACATCACCTTCGACGGCAGCAGTGCAGGCGCCATCGTCATCAGTCGCACCAACAACACCAATACCAATCCCAACTCGCTGACCTTCAACGCCGACCGCAATATCGTCTTCAGTTCCGGCTCCACCACCTTCCGGCGCAGCGGGGCGTCCACGGCGAAGCTGCTGACAGTGGAACTCAACCCGGGGGGCACCGTCAGTGGCAAGGTCCAGACCAGTGCCGGCGCCAGCGTGGTGCTCGATGGTGTCAACGATGAACTCATCCTGGTCGTCAAGAACGGCAAGGTCTGGGACAACGCGGGCACATTGACGCTCAATGGACTATCGCTCGTGTCACTGCCCAACCAGACCACCTACGCCACGCTCAACAACCTGTCGACCGGGGTGGTCAACATTAACTCGGCCAGCAACTGGTCGTTCCTCAGCGACCCCACCACCCAGGGCGGCATCGTCAACAACGCCGGTACCCTCAACGTCAGTGGCACCAGCACCGGCGGCGGCAACGCAACCTCCTGGGAGGCCCTGGTTTCGAACCTGCCTGGCGGAACACTCAATGTGGCTGCCGGAAAACTGCTGTCGGTCCAGAACGGAGGCACGCTGTCCGGTTCCGTATTCATCGACGCAGGTGGGCAGCTCCAGTTGGCCGAGCAACATGCGGGGCCGGTTGCGTTGACCAACACCGCCTTCAGCGGTGCCGGCCGGCTGGGTGTCGGTTCCGCAGTCACAGCCAATTTCAACACCACCTCCGGCACGCTGGGCCAACTCGACGTCGGCGGCAGCGCCAATGTGCAGAGCGGCAGCCTGACGGTCCAGAGCTACACCCAGACCACGCCCGGCTCATCCATGGTCGGTGCCGGCACGCTGCAAGTCACGAGCGGTTTCAACCACAGCGCGGGTTCGTTCGCGCCGACCGGCACAGTGAGCATTTCGCAGGCCAGTGGCAACCTGAATTTTGCTGACGCGTTGACGGCAACCTCGGTGTCGCTGTCCTCGAGTGCAGGGAACCTCAACCTGTCGGCTCCGATTGCGACCTCGGGTCCCATCGCGCTGAGTGGCGCGACGGGCATGACGATCGCGAGCAATCTGACAACGGGGACGACGCTGTCCCTGACGACCACCGGCGGTTCGATCACGCAGTCGGCCGGCGCGATCACGGCCACCGGCGCCACCACGGTCAATGCCGGCACCTTCAACGTCTCGCTGGCCCAGGCAGGCAACAATTTCAGCAGCATCGGTGTCACGGCAGGCGCGGCGACGCTGGTCGACGTCAATGCGCTGGTCCTCGATGCGAGCACCACTACGTCCAGCCTGACCGTCACCGCCGGCGGCCCGGTGACGCAAACCGGGGCGTTGAACATCGCTGGAGTAGCGACCATCAACGCCGGCGCCAACAACGTGACCCTGACCAATGCCGGCAACGATTTCAGCGTGATCGGCGTGACCGGCGCGGCGGTTGCCGTTCTGGACGCGAATGCGCTGCAACTGGCGGCCACCAATGCCAGCGGCACCCTGAGCGTGACGACCAATGGCGCGTTGACGCAGAGTGCACCGGTGGTCGCTGCGGGCGCCTCGACCCTGGTCGCCGGTGCCGGCGATATCCTGCTCGGGTCGGTCAGCAACGACTTTTCCGGTGTCAGCCTGACCGGCGGCCATATCACGTTGGTCGATGCCAATGCGTTGACCATCACGTCGCGCACGCAGAGCGCGAACAAAAACCTGTTTCTGCAGGCCGGCGGCACGCTGACCTTGCCCGCTGCCAGCATCGACACCGGGGTTGGGCAACTGAGTTTGATCAGCGGAGCCACCTTGCTGACACCCTCGGCCGCTTCCTTCTTGAATGGGTCGGATCTGTTGCTCTCCGGAGCGACCGGCGTGAACCTGCGCGGCGATGTCACGGCCTCCGGCACGCTGCTGATCAATGCGCCAGCGGGAACTGGCGTTGTCCAGTTCGGCGGCACCACCGTCAGGGCCACCGGGGCCACCACGGTCAACACCGGCACCGG
>JAYVRP010000204.1:0-7694 GCA_043776215.1 Rhodoferax sp.
AATTCGTCGCGCCTCGTCGCGCACGGCACCGCCGGTCAAGCTCGCCTGCGCAGTGGCGGCGTTGAACAGCCGCGCACCATCGAGGTGGCGCAGCAGGCCCTTGTCGCGCGCCAGGGCGGTGGCCTGCTGCACGTAGTCCAGCGGCAGCAGTTTGCCGTTCCAGGTGTTCTCCAGCGCAAGCAGTCGCGTGCGTGCAAAGTGGCTGTCATCGGGCTTGATGGCGGCCTCGATGTCCGCCAGCGCCAGCGTTCCATCGGGCTGGTGCTCCAGGGGTTGAGGCTGCACGCTGCCGAAGACGGCGGCTCCGCCACCCTCGAACCGGTAGGTGTGCTGCAACTGCCCGACGATGTATTCATCACCACGGCCACAGTGGCTGAGGATGGCGCACAGGTTGCTTTGCGTGCCGGTCGGCACGAACAGGGCCGCCTCGAAACCCAGCATCGCCGCGAGCTTGTCCTGCAACGCATTGACGCTCGGATCATCGCCGTACACATCGTCGCCCAGCGCGGCGCTGGCCATGGCGGCACGCATGCCAGGTGTCGGCCGAGTGACCGTGTCGCTGCGCAAGTCAATGGGGGTTTCCATGGGGCAATCTCCTTATTGGTCGCCTGTCAAAGCAGGAAGTTCCTCAGCATCGCATGGCCGTGTTCGGTCAGAATGGATTCCGGGTGGAATTGCACCCCCTCCACACGCAGTTCACGGGGCAGCGTCTTGTGCCGCACCCCCATGATCTCGCCGTCATCGGTCCACGCCGTGATCTCCAGCACGTCCGGACAGGTCGCGCGCTCAATCGCCAGCGAATGGTAGCGGTTGACAGTGAAGGTCTCGGGCAGCCCCGCGAACACACCGACCTGCGTGGTCGTGATGCGGCTGGTCTTGCCATGCATGAGCTCTCTGGCCCGCACGATCTGCCCGCCCAACGCGGCGCCTATGCTCTGGTGCCCGAGGCAGACCCCCAGGATCGGCAGCTTGCCCATGAAGTGCTGGATGGCTGCCACCGAAATGCCGGCCTGTGCAGGTGCGCAGGGGCCGGGCGACACGACGAGCCGGTCGGGCCGGCGCCCGGCGATGCCCTCGAGGGTGATCTCGTCATTGCGGAACACCTCGACCTGGGCACCCAGTTCACCGAAGTACTGGACGATGTTGTAGGTGAAGCTGTCGTAGTTGTCGATCATCAGAAGTCTCGGTGCGGCGGTATTCATTCCAGGCCCTCCTCCACCAGTTCCGATGCTCGCAGCAAGGCACGGGCCTTGGCTTCGGTTTCCCTCCATTCAAGCTCCGGTACCGAGTCGGCCACGACCCCGGCTGCCGCCTGCACATACAGGGTTCCGTCCTTCACGATGCCGGTCCGGATGGCAATCGCCACGTCCATGTCGCCGGCATAACTCAAGTACCCGCAGGCGCCACCGTAGATTCCCCGCTTACTGGGCTCCAGCTGGTCGATCATTTCCATCGCGTGCACCTTGGGTGCGCCCGTGAGGGTGCCGGCAGGGAACGTGGCCTTGAGCACATCCATGCTCGTCATGCCATCGTTCAACACGCCTTCGACATTGCTCACGATATGCATCACATGGCTGTAACGCTCGACGGCAAAGGCCTCGGTCACCTGGACGGTCCCGGTCTTGGCGATGCGGCCGATGTCGTTGCGCGCCAGATCGATCAGCATCACATGTTCTGCGCGTTCCTTGGGGTCGTTGACCAGTTCACGCTCGGCCGCTGCGTCGAGTTCGGGCGTGGCGGCGCGAGGGCGGGTTCCGGCCAGCGGGCGGATGGTGATCTTCCGGCCCGCGTCCGTCTGCTCCTGGCGCACCAGGATTTCGGGGCTGGCACCCACCACATGGAAGTCTCCAAGGTGGTAGTAGTACATGTACGGGCTGGGGTTGAGCGAACGCAGGGCACGGTACAAGGACAACGGCGACTCGGTGTAGCGCTTCTTGATGCGTTGCCCCACCTGCACCTGCATGAAGTCGCCGGCCTCGATCAGTCGCTTGGCCCGCTCCACGGCGGCGAGGTAGTCTGCCTTGGCAAACTCTCTTTCGGCCGGGTAAGTCTGGGTCGGCTTCACGACGGGGGCACTCACGGAGTACTTGAGTTGCTCCTTGAGGTCACGCAGGCGCTTCTTGGCGTTGCTGTAGGCCTCGTTCTGGCTCGGGTCGGCGTACACGATCAGGTACAACTTGCCCGAGAGGTTGTCGATCACTGCCAGTTCCTCGCACTGCAGCAGCAGGATGTCCGGGCACCCGAGGGTGTCGGGAGGGCACGACGCCACCAGTTTCTTCTCGATGTGGCGCACGGTGTCATAACCGAAATAGCCCGCCAGACCTCCGCAAAAACGCGGCAGGCCAGGGCGCAGGGCCACCTTGAAACGCTTCTGGTAGGCGGCGATGACGTCCAGCGGGTTGTCGTGGCTGACTTCGGTGACCACACCATCGGTGACCACCTCGGTAGTGGCATCCGCACCGAAGCCGCGCGCGCGCAACAAGGTTCGCGCGGGCAGACCGATGAAGCTATAGCGGCCAAAACGCTCGCCGCCAACGACCGATTCAAGCAGGAAACTGTACTTGCCACCACCCTTGGTGAAGGCCAGTTTCAAATAGAGCGAGAGGGGAGTTTCGAGATCCGCAAAGGCTTCCACCATCAGTGGTATGCGGTTATAGCCCTGGGAGGTCAGGCTCTTGAATTCAAGTTCGGTGATCACGGCTGGTGCCTTTCGATTCGCCATCGGCCACATGGGGCCGTTGGACATGTTCATGCAGGGCGCCTCTTGGGAAGGCTGGGGTGCAAGGGGAGTTCCGGAGGGCGTCCGGTGCCGGTCCGCCTCGCGGGCCCACATTCAGCGTGGTTCCGGATTCAGGCGAATCGGAGCGCCGGGCAGGCAGGCAGGGTAGTCCGCGTACGCCAGGGCCAGGCTCCCCGGTCGCTGCAACCTGTGATGCTGATGCGGTGAATGAACATGGCGGGAGTGTAGCAAAGGGATGTGCCATCGCCCTCTCGGGAGCCCGGCACAATGGCAAGCGGGCCGAACAGGTTGCTGTGGCCCTTGAAATGGAAATCTCAACAGGCCAGCGCGCCACGCATGCGATCAATCACCGCGCGGTAATCCGGCTGGCCAAAGATCGCACTGCCCGCCACAAAGGTATCCGCACCGGCATCGGCGGCCCGCCGGATGTTGTCGACCTTGATGCCGCCATCGACTTCGAGCCGGATGTCCTTGCCACACGCCGCAATACGCCGGCGAACGTCTTGGATCTTGCGCAGTGCGGAGTCGATGAAGCTCTGTCCACCAAAACCGGGGTTGACACTCATGATCAGCACCAGATCAATATCGTCGATGACCCAGTCGAGCACGTCCAGCGAATGCGCCGGATTGAAAACCAGCCCGACCCGGCAACCCGCCGCCTTGATGGCCTGGATACTGCGGTGCACGTGGCCGCTGGCATCGGGATGGAAACTGATCAGGTCCGCACCCGCCTGGGCAAAAGCCGCCGCCAGTGCATCCACCGGCTGCACCATCAGATGCACGTCGATTGGTACCGGGTTGCCATCCACCGTGCGGGCATGGGCCTTGAGGGCCGAACACACCATGGGGCCGAACGTGAGGTTGGGCACGTAGTGGTTGTCCATCACGTCAAAATGGATCCAGTCTGCGCCGGCGGCCACCACGTTGCGGACCTCCTCGCCAAGGCGCGCGAAATCAGCCGAAAGAAGTGAAGGGGCAATGCGATAGATCATGGCAGCAGGGTCTTGGGGTGGAGAATATGTGCACACCGCATTTTCGCAGGTAGCATCGCGGCATGGCCAAGTACCAGTTTCGTGTTGATGTTGTTCCCCGATTCCTGCCCGACCAGTCGGCCCCGGCGCAGTCGCATTTTGTGTTTTCCTACACGATCACCATCACCAATACCGGCGAAGTGGCAGCGCAACTGATTTCACGCACCTGGAATGTCAACGACGCCACGGGACACACCGAGAAGGTGAAGGGTCTGGGCGTGGTCGGACACCAGCCGCTGTTGCAGCCCGGCGAGAAATTCGAATACACCAGCGGCACCCGACTGCGCACACCTACCGGCACCATGCATGGCAGCTTCTTCTGCGTCGCGGAGGACGGCGAGAAGTTCGACACCGACGTGCCGATGTTCGTGCTCGACGCACTGAGTGAAGGTGGCGGATCACGCACGCTGCATTGACCCCCGGACAACGCCCGGATGCGTGATCTGCCTGCCCTGCTGGACACGCTGGACCCCGATGCAAGCCTGGTCGAGCGCCACTTGTGGCTGCTGGACCTGATGCAATGGATTCGCGGCGACAGACAGTCGGTCGCTGCCAGCGTGGCACGCACCGGGCTGCTGCTCGATGCCCTGCAGGCGGACCCGGACAAGGCGCTGCGCCTGCGGCGCTGGTGGCAGGCGCTGAACCAGAGCCTCGATCTGGCGGTACTGCTGTCCGATTTCGGGTTCTCGTCGCGCAGCGCCTTCGTGAGCGAGTTCGCCGAGCGGCTGCGCCAGAAGCTGCTGCCCGCCACGCCCGAGACAGCCGACGCCGCTGAATTGTTCTCCCTGGTCCTGCGCCATGATGGCGACGCCAGGTGGATGTTGGCCCTGCAGCCTGACATGCTCGCGCGCATGGGCGACGCCCTGCGAGCACCAGAGGAGCCATTGGTCGGTGAGACCGCCACGGTGATGTCCTGGCGCGACACCCTGCTCGAAGCCATCACGATATGCGCCAGCCAGGTCCGGGCCACCGGGTTCGCCTCCGAGTTGCGGCTGCGCATGAGTGCCCCGGCCCGAGAAACCGCGCCCTTCCACTCCCTTGCTTCCGATGTCGACCGCTTGCGCGCCGGCATCCGCCACGCGGGTGCCGGCCCCGTCGACCCGCAGACACCGGCCGGCGTCGAACTCGAGGCGGCCCTGCAGCAACTGCGCACGCAACTCGAAGCCTGCCGGGCGGCGGCCGCGTCGGTGTACGCCCACCTGGACGAACACGGCGTATCGGTCAGCCTGGTGTTCCGTATACGCCAGTTGCGCGAGCGAATCCTGCGCATCCGTGCCCTGCTCGACTGCCTGGCCAACAAGCATCCGGCCCAGAGTGTGGTGCGGCTGCTGGCGCACATGGTCGTGGTCGGGCAGGACCGGCGCAGCCTGCGTTCGCTGGTGGCCTCCAACTCGTCCTTGCTGGCTGCCAAAGTGACCGAACGCAGCTCCGAGGTCGGCGAGCACTACATCACCCGCGACCGCAACGAATACCACACCATGCTGCGTCAGGCCGCCGGCGGGGGCGCCTTGACCGCCATCACGACCGGGCTGAAATTTGCCATCATGGCGCTCGGCTTGTCGGCTTTCTGGAGCGGGTTCTGGTCGAGCGTGGTGTACGCGGGCAGCTTTGTCGTGATCCAGTTGTTGCATTTCACCCTGGCCACGAAACAACCGGCCATGACGGCACCTGCCATGGCCGCCAAGCTCAAGGACCTCGAAGCCCCGGATTCACTGCTTGTTTTCGTAGACGAAGTCACCCACCTGGTGCGCTCCCAGGCTGCCGCGGTGTTTGGCAACGTCGGCATCGTGGTGCCGGCCGTGTTGCTGCTTGCGGCGGCGCTGAAGCAATTCACCGGTTCGCCGCTGCTGGATGCCGCGGGCGCCGCGCACGTGCTGCATTCACTCGACTTGCTGGGGCCCAGTGCGCTGTTTGCGGCGGTCACCGGGGTGCTGCTGTTTGCGTCGAGCATCATCGCCGGGTGGGTCGAGAACTGGTTCGTCTTCTACCGGCTCGATTCCGCATTGCGCTACAACCCGGCGTTCACCCGCCGCCTGGGTGCGCAGCGCGCTGATCGCTGGGCCCGTTTCCTGCGCAACAACGTCTCCGGTTTTGCCTCCAACATCTCGCTCGGATTCATGCTTGGCATGGTGCCGGCGTTTGCCGGCTTTCTGGGCGTGGGGCTGGAGCTGCGCCATGTCACCCTCTCGGCCGGCCAACTGGCCGCCGCCTGTGCCGCTATCGGATGGGGTGTGGTGCGCGAACCCGCGTTGTGGTGGTGCGTGGCAGCTATCCCCGTCATCGGCGCGTTGAACCTGGGTGTGAGTTTCTATTGCGCATTCCGGCTGGCGCTGCTGTCCCACAATGTGGGCGCGCTGGACCGTGCCCGCATACGTGCCGCTATCTGGGGGCGGCTGCGGCACAAGCCTCTGGAGTTCCTGTGGCCCACGGCGCAGATCGTGCGGGCGGCAGCTCCGAAGCCATGACCAGGAGCACGCCGGCATGGGCGAGTTCGACCTGATTGCCCGCTTCTTTCGCAGGCCGGCGCGCAATGCGGTCCTGGGGGTGGGTGACGACTGTGCCTTGCTTCAGCCACGCGCCGGTTGGCAGATCGCCGTGTCCTGCGACATGCTGGTCGAGGGGCGGCATTTCCTGGAAGGTGTCGATCCGTTCACGCTCGGTCACAAGGCGCTGGCGGTCAACCTGAGCGACCTGGCCGCCTGCGGCGCCACGCCGGTCGCCTTCACGCTGGCGCTGGCCCTGCCGCGCGCCGATGAAAGCTGGCTGGAGCCCTTTTCGCGCGGGCTGCTGGCGCTGGCAGATACACACCAATGCGAACTCATAGGCGGCGACACCACCCAGGGGCCGCTGAACATCTGCATCACGGTGATCGGTGAGGTTCCGGTCCTGCAGGGGCGCAGACAGGCGCTGCTGCGCTCGGGTGCCCGCGCCGGCGACGACATCTACGCCAGTGGCACGCTCGGGGATGCGCGCCTGGCACTGGAGGCCCTGCGTGGCCATGTCCCATTGCCGGCTGCAGAACTGGCAGCGGCGCGACGGCGCATGGACATGCCAGCGCCACGCGTGGCGCTGGGCATGGCGCTGCGCGGCATCGCAACAGCCGCGATCGATCTCAGCGACGGCCTGCTGGGCGACCTGGGCCACATTCTGGACGCCTCTCAGGTCGGTGCCTGCATCGACACCGCCGCCGCGGCGGGAATGTTGGCCCATGGACGCGGCCAGGCTGGCACCGCTCTCGATGCCTCGACCGAACTCATGTGCGTTCTGTCCGGTGGTGACGACTATGAACTGGCATTCACTGCGCCGCCGCAAGCGCGTGGGCTGGTGCAAGCCGCCGCGCACACCAGCGCGACAGCCGTCACCCGTATCGGCGTGGTCCAGGCCGAACCCGGTCTGCGCCTCGTCGATGCGCAAGGGGCTGCGGTTGCCAATGTGTTTCGGTCCTTCGACCACTTCGCTTGAGAAAGGCCCACGCCATGTCACAACCTTTGGACACCGAGGCATTGCTGGATGCAGCCATCCGCGCCGCCCGTGCCAGCCCGAACCGCGTGCGCCACGTCGGTGCCGTGCTGCTCAGCGCCGACGGACTTTCCACACTGAGCGCCTGCAACACGTTTCCGCACGGCGTGCGCGACACCGAGTTGCGCCACCAGGGAAATGGTCGCCTGGTGTGGATGGAGCACGCCGAGCGCAACGCGATCTTCGCCGCGGCCCGCGCGGGCATGTCCACCGACGGTGCCACGCTGGCCGCCACCTTATTTCCCTGCCTGGACTGCGCGCGTGCGATCGTCCAGTCAGGCATCCGCCACCTGCACACGTTGCCAGCGGCATTGGACGATCCGGTCTGGGGTGCGTCCTTCGTGGATTCACGGGTGATACTGGAGGAAGGCGGCGTTGCGCTGCACTTTTCCGGCCGCGACCCG
>JAYVRP010000205.1:0-2350 GCA_043776215.1 Rhodoferax sp.
CTGCTGGGTTCCTCGGGTTGCGGCAAGTCCACGCTGCTGCGCATGCTCGGTGGATTCGAGGAGCCGACTTCAGGGCTGATACTGCTGGAAGGGCAGGACCTGGTCCGTCTGCCTCCGAACGAGCGTCCGGTCAACATGATGTTTCAGAGTTACGCGCTGTTCCCGCATCTGACCGTCTGGGACAACGTGGCTTTCGGGCTTCGGCGTGATGGCCTGCCCAAGGACGAAATCGCCGCCAGGGTCGAGAAAATGCTTGGCATGGTGCAGCTCACGCCGTATGCCAAACGCAAGCCGCACCAGCTCTCCGGGGGGCAGCAGCAGCGCGTGGCGCTGGCCCGCAGCCTGGTGAAGAGGCCCAAGTTGCTACTGCTCGACGAGCCCCTCGGCGCGCTCGACAAGAAGCTGCGCGAGCGCACGCAACTCGAGGTTGTGGACATCATCCAGCAGGTCGGGGTGACGTGTGTCATGGTGACCCATGACCAGGAAGAGGCGATGACCATGGCGACGCGTATCGGCATCATGAGCGAGGGCAAGATCCTGCAGGTGGGTCGGCCGGGCGACATCTATGAAACCCCCAATTGCACGTTCGTGGCCGACTTCATTGGCAGTGTCAACCTGTTCAAGGGCAGGGTGACAGTGGATGAGGCGGACCACGTCATCATTGACAGCCCCGAGTGCCGCCATTACGTGAGCCACGGCATCACCGGAACACCGGACATGGAGGTGCATGTCGCCATCCGGCCGGAAAAGATCGGCATCCAGGAGCTGCCCCCCGGCCCGGACGACTACGACAACGCGGTCGAGGTCGGCTTCAATTGCGCACGCGGCACGATCAGCAACCTGGCCTACCTGGGCAGCCAGACCATCTACCACGTGGTGCTGGAGTCGGGCGCTATTGTCAAGGTGACCAAGGCCAATGATGCCCGGCACGACGAATCCCGGCTGGCCAGCGGCTCCCCGGTGCATGTCTGGTGGTGGGGCAGTGATCTCGTAGTGTTGACCCAGTAGCCGGCACGCAGCATGAACCGTTCCGCCTGGCAAGCCGTACTCGAGACCTTCATGGGCCGCATGGGGCGGCGCTTCGTCATTGGTGTGCCGATGGTGTTCCTGCTGGTGATCTTCGCGCTCCCCTTTTTGGTGGTGTTCAAGATCAGTGTGTCGGAGATGGATGGCGTGCGTTTCCTCGACCTGCTGACCTGGCAGGACGGGTTGCTGCAACTCAAGCTCAAGTTCTCCAATTACAGGACCATCTTTCTGGAAGACGACCTGTATTTGCGCGCCTACCTGTCGTCGATCTGGTTCGCTGGCCTCACGACCGTGATCTGCCTGGCCATCGGGTATCCGTTTGCGTATTTTCTGGCGCGCAGCCGGCCGGACATCCGGCCCGGCTTGTTGATGCTGCTGATGCTGCCTTTCTGGACCTCGTTCCTGCTGCGCGTCTACGCCTGGAAGATGCTGCTGGCCGACAACGGCGTCTTTAACAACATCGCCATCGCGCTGGGCCTGCTGGCCGAGCCGGTCAAGATGATGAACACACCTTTTTCCCTGACATTGGGCATGGTCTACACCTACCTGCCGTTCATGGTGTTGCCGCTGTACGCGAACCTTGTGAAGTTGGATATTCGCCTGCTGGAGGCCGCACGTGACCTCGGGGCCACGCCGTGGCAAGCCTTCTGGCGCATTACTGTGCCCTTGTCGCAGGGTGGCATCATTGCCGGCGCCTTGCTGGTGTTCATTCCCTGTGTGGGCGAATTCGTCATTCCCGAGTTGCTCGGTGGGCCCGAGACACTCATGATCGGGCGCGTCTTGTGGGACGAGTTCTTCTCGAACAATGACTGGCCGATGGCGTCCGGCGTGGCCGTGGTGATGGTGCTGCTGATCATCGTGCCCCTGGCCTTGTTCAACAAGTACCAGGCCGAGAGTGCCCTGGGAGAGAAGCGATGAAGAACCGGGCCGGCGACATCACTTCGCGCGTCTGGCTAGTGGCGGGTTTCGCGTTTCTGTATCTGCCGATCGTGACGCTGATCACGCTGAGTTTCAACGAGAGTCCCCTGGTCACGACCTGGACCGGATTCTCGTTCAAGTGGTATGGCGAACTGGTGCGTGACGTGCCGATCATCGAGGGCTTTGTTTTGTCGATCAAGATTGCCTTGATGACGGCTACGGCATCCGTCGTTCTGGGGACGTTCGCCGCCGTGGCGATCACCAAGTTCAAGCGCTTTCCTGGCCGCACCTTGTTGACCGGCATGGTGAACTCGCCGCTGGTGATGCCCGAGGTGATCATTGGCCTGTCCTTGTTGTTGATGCTGGTGTCCGTGCAGCGCGCCACCGGGTTCCCGGATCGCGGCAT
>JAYVRP010000206.1:0-2349 GCA_043776215.1 Rhodoferax sp.
TGGAGGGGGTGGTGCTCGATGACGACCCGAAACCCGTACGGGCTGCGGCCTGCGAAACCCTGTCCAGCGACCATTTGCAGCTCACCTTGACCGAGGGCAAATACCACCAGGTCAAACGCATGTTGGCGGCGGTCGGAAACCGGGTCGAAGCCTTACATCGCTGCCGGATTGGCGGCTTGCGGTTGCCCGTCGATTTGACACCAGGCAAATGGCGCTGGCTCAGCGCGGCGGATCTGGCCGCGATCAGCGAGTGATGCCCTCGTCGCGGCCTCACCCGTGATCTATAGGGCGTGGTGCTTGGCGGCACGGGCCTGTGACCGGGCACGCAATCCTGCCGCATGCGGCCGTTGGGGCGGAAGTGTTCACAGCCCGTTATGCTAGCGCCATGAATTTGTTCCTTGACTCGTTCTGGCGCGCCGTGGCGTATTGCCTTCGTCCACGAGTGATTGCCCTCTCGTTTCTGCCGCTGATCCTGATGGTGGGTCTATCGATGGGCCTGTCACATTTTTTCTGGGATTCGACGGTCGATATGGTCCGGCGTACCCTCGAGGCATCGTCGGTGATCACCATGGTGACGGACTGGCTGCAATCCGTGGGCGTCAGTTGGCTGAAGGCGGTCCTGGCCTCTGTGGTGGTCATTTTTGCTGTGACTCCCCTCATTGTTTTGGTAGCCTTGCTTGTGGTGGCTCTGCTCATGATGCCGGCATTGGTATCGCTGGTTGCGGAGCGTCGTTTCCCCCGGCTGGAGCGGAAAAAAGGAGGGTCCTGGCTCGCTTCAGGGCTGTGGTCGCTGGGGTCCACGCTGCTGGCGCTGATTGCGCTGGTCATTTCCATCCCTTTGTGGTTCGTGCCACCACTGATCCTGATTCTGCCGCCACTTATCTGGGGCTGGCTGACCTACCGGGTGATGGCCTATGACGCGTTGGCCGAGCATGCGAGCCGCCAGGAGCGCGTGGAAATCTTTCGCCGTCACCGTGGGTGGCTTCTGGGGATCGGCGTATTGACCGGGTTCCTTGGTGCGGCCCCCAGCATGTTGTGGGCCTACAGCGCCCTGTTTGCAGCGGCATTCGTCGTGTTGGTGCCGTTGGCGATCTGGATCTACACGCTTGTATTTGCGTTCTCGGGTTTATGGTTCATCCATTTCAGCCTCTCCGCCTTGCAATCCTTGCGGGCCGAGGCCGCGGCGCCGAAGCCGTTCACGTCACCGCCACCCGAACCGGCGCCCGTTGTAGCATTGCCCGATGCCAATCACTGAGTCCTTCTCCATGCCGGACGGTCCCCTACCGGATTTCGGCCTGATCATCATCGGTGACGAAATCATGTCGGGAAAGCGCGCCGACAAACACCTGCCCGCCGTGATCGAACGATTGAATGCACGGGGACTGCAACTCGCCTATGCGCACTATGTGGGGGACTCACCCCAGCGCATCGAGCGCACACTTCGTCGCGCGTTTTCATCCGGTGATATTGTCTTTTCGTGTGGCGGGATTGGCGCCACGCCGGATGACCATACCCGTCAATGCGCGGCGAAGGCGCTCGGAGTACCTCTGGAACTGCATCCGCAAGCGCGTTTGCTGATCGAGGAGCGCATGCGCGATGTCGCGCGCGAACAAGGGGTTGCCTTCGAGCCAGAGCACGAGGACAACCTGCATCGCTTGAACATGGGCGTGTTTCCGCTGGGGGCGGGCATTGTTCCCAACCCCTACAACAAGATCCCCGGCTTCAGTTGTGCGGGGTCGTCTCCTGCTGGAGGCGCGGCCGGTACGGTGCATTTTGTTCCCGGCTTCCCGGTGATGGCCTGGCCGATGGTCGAGTGGGTGCTCGACACGTATTACTCCCATCTTTTCCGGCACCAACCGCGAGTGGAAAAGTCGGTCGTGATTTTCGGCGCCATGGAAGCCACTCTGACCCCCTTGATGGAAGACATCGAGCGCCGGTTCCCTGGCACCAAGGTGTTCAGCCTGCCCAGCGTGGACCATCCGGAATACGGTCGGCAGATCGAGCTTGGCGTCAAGGGCGAACAGCTCTTTGTCCCGCCTGCCTATGATGCACTCTTGCATGGTCTGCGCCGATTTGGCGTGACCTTGGGCCCCGAGTTGGTGCGAACCTGATTGGCACAAGTTTGGTGCAAGAATTTGTAAACTTGCGCAGGTTTGGTGCTTCCAATCTTCGCTGAATGCCTGACGCTCCGGCGTCTACCGAGCGAAACACAGGGCAAAATAGAGTGCTTTGCAGAATAGTCCAGGGCAGTGGCCCTGGCACAAAAACTGCGTTTGCCTGGCAGTAAACAATTTTCAACAACCGCCCCACAGGAGTATTTGATGGCAAAGACCGTCGCAGACGTAATCA
>JAYVRP010000207.1:0-2346 GCA_043776215.1 Rhodoferax sp.
GGCACTGGCCATGATGCAAGCCGTCAGCCACGTGTTGGACCCGCATAAATATTGATCTTTTCGCAAATCACCACACCGTTCGGGCTGAGCTTGTCGAAGTCTGCCCTGAGCTTGTCGAAGGGAGCTTGTCGAAGGGAGCTTGTCGAAGCCTGCAGCCCTTCGACAGGCTCAGGGCGAACGGTTCGGTAGGTGTCGCGAATTCCGAAAACCTCAATGAATGCATCCGGGGCGATCATGAAATGTCTTGCACCCTTTCTCAGGGTATCCAGAGCCCAAGTGACCCTTCGCCAAAGCCACCCGACCAGGCCGCAAGCGCGTCTGGTATCTGCGGCAGCACGCTGCAGATATTGGCAGATGCCGCGCAGTCATGACCACCCTCCCGGCAAGAGGCCACATCATCTGCGCGCGGCCGCAATCAGCACGAGCCAAATGCCCTTCGCGCCTGCCCAGGAAATTGCCTGCGCCGACCAGCTGGCACCTCGCGCACCCGCATGATCGGCTGCGCCCCAAGTTCGCCCTTCATGCCTGCGGCAAGTGGTGCCCAGGCACCGCCCCGGGGCATCCACGAAACCTAAAACCCTGCACGACTTGCATGCTCTAATTTTGGCATCACGCATGAAGCAAATATGCGCTTGCGCGGGCACACCGCTATCATCAGAATGCAGTCACGCCCACCAACTCCAGGAGATTACCGATGCGTTTATCCACCGACCTCACGCGCCGCAAACTGATCGGCGCCAGTGCCGCTGCCACGGGCCTCGCCGGAGCGGGTGCCCTGCTGTCGATGCAGGCCCTGGCACAGGACAAGGTCAAGGTCAACATGCAACTGGGCTGGATTTCGGGTGGCAACCAGATCGGCGAAGTGGCCGCCAAACGCATGGGTTATTACGATGCCGAAGGTATTGACTTCGCGCTCCAGCCCGGCGGGCCCAGCATCGACGGCGTCGCCATCGTTGCCTCGGGCCGGTTTGAAGTCGGTCAGGTATCGAGCAGCCCGTCGAACATGCTGGCGGTGTCCCAGGATCTGCCGATCAAGGTATTCGCCACCGGGCTGCAGCAACACCCTTATGCCTTCTTCTCTCTCAAGAAATCCCCCGTGCGCACGCCGCAGGACATGGTCGGCAAGAAGGTGGGCATGCAGCCCACCGCCATGGTGCTGTTGCGCGCGCTGCTGGCCAAGAACAAGATCGCCGAGAAGGACGTCAACATTATCCCCATCGGCAGCGACATGGGGCCCCTGCTTACTGGCCAGGTCGATGTCGTGACCGGCTGGCTCACCAACACCACGCAACTCAAGCCCTTCGGAGCGGACCGTGTCGACCTGCGCCTGTGGGATGCCGGCGTGCACCTGTATGCCCTGCCCTATTACGCCACCAACGACATGCTTCAGAAACGCCCGGATGTGCTGCAGCGTTTTCTGCGTGCCACGGCGCGCGGCTGGGCGTACGCCAACAAGAACCGCGACGCGGCCACCGAGCTACTGATCAAGGAATACCCGAACCTGAACGGCCCGGATGAACGCGCCGCGGTGGACGCACTGATGTCCTTTGCCTATAACCCGTTGACCCAGGCCAACGGCTGGGGCACGATGGACCGCACCGTATGGCAGGAGCAGATCCAGCAATACGCCGACCTGGGGCAGTTCACCAAGCGGGTGCCGAAGGTGGACGAGGTCATGACCATGGACATCCTGACCGCCACGCGCGACTACCGCCTCAAGAACATGTAGCCGGCGGCCTTTCTCTGCCCTGACAGCATGTCTGCCATCGAAACACTTGCGCCGAGTGCGCGACGGTTCGCGGTTGCCACCTCGAAAGCCATTGCATCACCCGCCGGAGGCGCGATGGCGGTGAGTTGCCGCGACGTATCGGTGCGTTTTTACACCGAGCGGCGCAGTGTCACTGCCCTGAAGAATGTCAGCCTGGACATCCAGAGTGGCGAATTCATGGGCCTGCTGGGGCCCTCGGGCTGCGGCAAGTCCACCTTCCTGCGCGTCGTGGCCGACCTGATTGCCCCGACGGCCGGGTCGCTGCAGGTGCTCGGGGTCACGCCGGATGCCGCCCGGCTGCGGCGCGATATCGGGTTCGTATTCCAGGACGCCGCCCTGCTGCCGTGGCGCTCTGCGCTGCAAAACGTCGAATTGCCGCTGGAAGTGGCACGGGGCCGCACGCAGTCCGGCAAGGCGGCACGCGCCACACCGCGTGAGCTGCTCGAACTCGTTGGGCTCAAGGGCAGCGAAAACGCCTATCCGCACGAGCTCTCGGGTGGCATGCGCCAGCGCGTCTCGATTGCGCGCGCGCTGGTCAGCGACCCGCGCATCCTGCTGATGGACGAGCCGTTTGGCGC
>JAYVRP010000208.1:0-7646 GCA_043776215.1 Rhodoferax sp.
GACCGCATTGTTCGCACCCTGCGTCGGGCCCGAAGGCGCCTGGGGCGAGGCTTCGCGCTGGGTCACGTTGCTTGATTGCTTGCCCGTCGACCTGCCGCCACCCAGGCGTGCCGCATCGGCGCTCAAGCTGGTCAAGGTCAACATCGCCGCTGCCAAAAATGTCCACATCTTCATACAAACTCCTTTGTCTCCATCTACCCGCCATACTGGCTCGAAAACCGTTTCAACACTTGATTCCAACATGCAATGCCACAAGTCCTCCGGTGAGGTTGTGGTAATCCACATGGCCAAAGCCACTATTCAACATGAGGGTTTTGAGTTCCTGCTGTCCGGGATGCATGCGAATCGACTCGGCAAGATAACGGTAACTGGCTTCGTCCTTGGCCACCCACTGCCCCAGTTTGGGAAGTACCTTGAACGAATACCAGTCATACACTTTTTCCAGCGGCTTGGCCACGCGCGAGAATTCCAGGACCAGCAACTTGCCGCCGGGCTTGAGAACCCGGCACATTTCGGTCAACGCAAGGTCCTTGTGGGTCATGTTGCGCAACCCGAAGGCGACGCTGACCACATCAAAATGGCCCGACACAAACGGCAACTTTTCGGCATCACAGACCAGGGCGTCGACGGGACGTCCTGCGTCGGTCAAACGGTCCCGCCCTTGCCGCAACATGGACTCATTGATATCGGTCAGTACCACGCGGCCACTGGCACCGACCTGGCGAGCGAATGCCAGAGACAGGTCTCCGGTCCCTCCGGCGATGTCCAGCACCTGCGCGCCCTGACGCACATTGGCGACCATCACCGTGTAGGCCTTCCAGACCCGATGCAGCCCGGCCGACATCAGGTCGTTCATCACATCGTACTTCGGCGCGACAGAGTCGAACACGCCCTTGACGCGGTGCGCCTTGTCGGCCTCATCGACCGATTCAAAACCGAAATGGGTCGTGCTCATGACTACGGATGCTAGTCGGGAATAACAGCCGAAGCACCGTAACCTGCCAATTTGCCGGGGAATATGTCGCGAATTTGATGAAAGACAGCGCACCCCGGCACGGCCGGGCGCCCACGCGGGCTTCTCAGTGGCTAGCGCAGCTGTGACCGCCCGCTTGCGGCATGTCTGCATCACGGTCCACTCCAGCCGCCTGCAGTCTGGCGCTGTATTGGGCCCAGAGCTGGTCCTGTTGGGAGCCCAGGAAATACAGGTAGTCCCAGGAAAAAATTCCGGTGTCGTGGCCATCGGAAAAGCGCGGCTGCACGGCGTAGTTCCCGACCGGATCCAGCGTGTCGAGGCCGACTTCGCGCTTGCCGGTCTGCAGCACCTCCTGCCCCGGCCCGTGGCCCTGGACTTCTGCCGATGGCGAATAAATCCGCATGAGTTCAAACGGAATACGAAATACCTCTCCGTTCGAGAAGCCCACCTCCAGCACCCTGGACTGCCCATGCACGGTGATCGACTGTGGTGACGGCGCACCTGGTTGCAAACCTGCCATGACGAGTTGTCTCCTGAAAAATGCGCGCCTGGCGCGCCTATACCAATACGCGCTCGATGCCACCGGCGTTCGCGGTGGCGACATACTGCTCCAGCCACTGCGGACCGAGGATCCGGTTCGCCATTTCAACCACGATGTAGTCGGCCTGCAACAAACCATTTTGCAGATCATCACCGTACCGGGTCAAGCCTTGCAGGCAACTGGGGCAGGAAGTGAGGATTTTCACATTGCCATCGGCGGCCACGGCACCGGTCTGGCGCAAGGCTGCCGCGTCCTTGCGCAGCTCCTCTTCCTTGCGAAACCGGATCTGCGTCGCGATGTCGGGCCGCGTCACGCCCAGCGTGCCGCTTTCTCCGCAACAGCGCTTGCTTTCGAGAACGCTGGCCGGATGGTCACCGCCAACCAGCGCCTTGACGGTCTTCATCGGCTCCTGCAATTTCATCGGGCTGTGGCACGGGTCGTGGTAGAGGTATCCACCAGCAGAGGCCGCATCAAGCCGGATGTTCTTTTCCAGCAGGTATTCATGGATATCGATGATCCGGCTACCGGGGAAGATTTCCTCGAACTTGTAGCCTTGCAACTGGTCGTAGCAGGTGCCGCAACTCACCACCACGGTGCGGATGTCCAGGTAGTTCAGGGTGTTGGCCACCCGGTGAAACAGCACCCGGTTGTCGGTAATGATTTTCTCGGCCCGGTCGAACTGCCCCGAGCCCCGCTGCGGATAACCGCAACACAGGTAGCCTGGCGGCAACACGGTCTGCACTCCGGCGTGCCACAACATCGCCTGAGTCGCCAAGCCGACCTGGCTGAACAGGCGCTCGGACCCGCAACCCGGGAAATAGAACACGGCCTCGGTCTCCGCGGTGGTCGTGAGCGGATTGCGGATGATGGGCACATAGTTGCCGTCTTCGATGTCCAGCAAGGCACGCGCGGTTTTCTTGGGCAGACCGCCCGGCATCTTCTTGTTGATGAAGTGGATCACTTCTTCTTTCAACGGAGCCCTGCCCACCGTGGCCGGCGGCTTGTCGCTCTGCTTGCGCGCCAGGCGACCGAGCAACTGGTTGGCCAGGCGCTGTGCCTTGAATCCGACACCGACCATGGCCGTGCGCATCAGCTTGATGGTCTGTGGGTTTGTCGCGTTGAGGAAGGTCATGGCCAGCGCATTGCCTGGCCGGAATGACTTTTTGCCCATCTTGCGCAGCAAGTTGCGCATGTTCATGGAAACATCGCCAAAGTCGATGTTGACCGGGCACGGCGACAGGCATTTGTGGCACACCGTGCAGTGGTCAGCCACATCCTCGAACTCTTCCCAGTGCTTGATGCTGATGCCACGGCGCGTCTGCTCCTCGTAGAGAAACGCCTCCACCAGCAGAGATGTCGCCAGGATCTTGTTGCGCGGGCTGTACAGCAGGTTCGCGCGTGGCACGTGCGTGGCACACACCGGTTTGCACTTGCCGCAACGCAGGCAGTCCTTCACCGAGTCGGAAATAGCGCCGATGTCGGACTGCTGCATGATCAGGGACTCGTGCCCCATGAGGCCGAAGCTCGGCGTATAGGCGTTGGTCAGGTCGGCAAACATCAGGTCGGGCTCGAGCCCCTTGTTGGCCTGTGTCAGCAGTGTCGAATTGCGCAGCAGCTTGCCCTTGTTGAACCGGCCCTGCGGGTCCACGCGCTGCTTGTATTCGGTGAACGGGCGCAACTCCTGCTCGGTGAGGAACTCCAGCTTCGTGATACCGATGCCGTGCTCGCCGGAAATCACGCCGTCCAGCGCCCGGGCAAGGGCCATGATGCGCCTGACTGCGGCATGGGCGGTCTGCAGCATGTCGTAATCGTCGCTGTTGACCGGAATATTGGTGTGCACGTTGCCGTCGCCGGCGTGCATGTGCAAGGCGATCCACACCTTGCCCTTGAGCACATGCTGGTGCAGCGCTTCGCACTCTGCCAGCACGGGCTCGAATGCGGCGCCGGCGAAGATTCCGCGCAAAGGGCCACGCAATTGCGTCTTCCAGCTCGCCCGCAGGCTGTGGTCCTGCAGGGCCGGGAACAAGGTTTCCACATCGTCCAGCCATCCCCGCCACTGGGCACGGACCCCGGCGATCAGACCCTGCGCCTGCGCCACGCGGTCCTCGAGCAACTCGGATGAAGCAATGGCCAACGCGTCGTCCTGCTTGCCCAGCGGCAGATTTCCCTGGGCAAAGAAACCCAGCAATGCATCACAGACGGCGAGTTTGTTGCGCAGACTCAGTTCGATGTTCATGCGCTCGATGCCGTCCGTGTATTCGGCCATCCGGGGTAGCGGAATCACCACGTCTTCGTTGATCTTGAACGCGTTGGTATGGCGTGAAATAGCGGCCGTGCGTTTGCGGTCGAGCCAGAACTTTTTGCGCGCCTCTACGCTGATGGCCACGAAGCCTTCGCCGCCCCGGTGGTTCGCCAGGCGAACCACCTCCGAGGTCACACGCGCCACGGCGTCGGCGTCGTCACCGGCGATGTCTCCCACCAGCACCATCTTGGGCAACCCGGAGCTGCCGCCAGTGGATGCCCGCTTGGACTTGGTGGCATATCCCACTGCCTTGAGGTAACGGTCGTCGAGGTGTTCCAACCCGGCCAGCAAGACGCCAGAACGCTTCTGCTCGGCGAACATGAAATCGATGATGTCGACGATGCCGGGCACCGCATCCCTGGCGTTGCCGAAGAACTCCAGACAGACCGTGCGGGTGTGTTGCGGCATCTTGTGCACCACCCAGCGCGCGCTGGTGATGAGGCCGTCGCATCCCTCCTTCTGGATACCGGGCAGCCCGCTGAGAAACTTGTCCGTGACGTCCTTGCCGAGACCCTGCTTGCGAAAACTTGACCCCGGAATGTCAAGCCGCTCCACGCGCTCCAGGGTCTTGCCATCGGCCTTGAAATACTTGAGCTCGAACGTCGCCAGTTCCGTGTCATGGATCTTGCCCATGTTGTGGTGGATCCGGGTCACCTCCAGCCAGGTCGCCTGCGGCGTCACCATGCGCCAGGAGGCCAGGTTGTCGAGTGCGGTGCCCCACAACACCGCTTTCTTGCCGCCCGCATTCATCGCCACATTGCCACCGATACACGAGGCCTCGGCCGACGTGGGATCCACCGCAAAAACAAATCCTGCACGCTCGGCTGCGTCTGCCACACGCTGAGTCACCACGCCGGCCTCGGTCCAGATGGTGGCCACCTGGTGGTCCATGCCGGGCAGGGTAAGCATCTGCACCTCGGTCATGGTCTCCAGCTTCTCGGTGTTGATGACGGCGCTCTTCCAGGTCAGCGGGCATGCGCCACCGGTGTACCCGGTGCCACCACCGCGCGGGATCACCGTCAACCCGAGTTCGATACAGCCCTTGACCAGACCCGCCATCTCGGCCTCGGAATCGGGAGTGAGCACCACGAACGGATACTCCACCCGCCAGTCGGTGGCGTCGGTGACATGCGAAACCCGGCTCAGGCCGTCAAACTTGATGTTGTCGCGGGCGGTGAGTCGGCCGAACAGGCGCTGGCTCTTGCGCCGTAATGCCTGCACTTCCACGAACCCGGAGTCAAACGCCTGCACGGCGCTTCGGGCATTGGCCAGCAGCTCACCGACCAAGGCATCGCGTTCCTGGTCCTGATCGGGCGTGCGACGCTTCTCGACTTCCCCCAGGCGGTGTCGCAATGCATCAACCAGCAGATGGCGGCGCTTGGGATTGTCCAGCAGGTCATCCTGCAGATAGGGGTTGCGCTGCACCACCCAGATATCACCCAGGACCTCGTACAACATCCGGGCGGACCGACCGGTACGGCGCTCGTCGCGCAGCTTCAGCAGGGTGTCCCAGGCGTCCGCGCCCAGCAGGCGAATCACGATCTCGCGGTCGGAGAACGATGTGTAGTTGTAGGGGATTTCCCGTATGCGCCCATGCGGCGCTGCTGTCTGGGCGGCCGGCAGGAAATGGTCGGGGCGGGTCGGGGCGTTCATGGATTCTCTAGTTGACGGCCGTCACGAATGGCAATTCACAACGATGGTACCGCAGCGCAGCAAAACCAAACTGAAAGGGGCAAACCTATGGAAATCCCTCTATCGCCCAGAGCACGAAAGCGTGTGTAATCAAAACCACACATGTTCAGGGTACGCTGTACCCATCATTCAAGGAGTCAAGATGAAGCTCAATATCGCGGCCGTCGCGTTGGCCGCAGCCCTCTCGGTGTCGGCGCAGGCGCAGACTGAAGTCCAGTTCTGGCACTCCCAGATTGCCGTCAACGCGGACGTGATCAACGACCTGGCCAAGAATTTCAATGCCACCCAGAAGAATTACAAGATCGTCCCGACCTATAAGGGTTCGTACGCCGAGTCCTTCACGGCCGCTGTCGCGGCCCACCGCGCCGGCAACGCACCGCACATCTTGCAGGTGTTCGAAGTCGGCACGGCAACGATGATGGCCAGCAAGGGCGTCAGCGTGCCGGTGGGCAAAATCATGAGGGACGCGGGCGAAAAGTTCGATCCAAAAGCCTATGTGTCGGCCGTGGCAGGCTATTACACGGCGCCCAGTGGCGAGATGCTCAGTTTCCCTTTCAACAGCTCCACCACCGTCTTCTATTTCAACAAGGACGCCTTCAAGGCGGCCGGCATCGATACCAGCAAGCCGCCCGGCACCTGGCCTGAAGTGGCTCTGGCAGCGGCCAAGCTCAAGGCCAGTGGCCACAAATGCCCATTGACGATTGCCTGGCAGGGTTGGACCCAGCTAGAGAGTTTCTCGGCCTGGCACAACGTTGAATTCGCGACAAAGGGCAATGGCATTCAGGGCATGGATGCCCGCATGAAGGTCAATTCACCGTTGCACGTGCGCCATATCGAGAACCTCGCCAACATGGCCAAGCAGGGCCTGTTTGTCTACAAGGGCCGCGCCAACACCCCGGAGGGCAGCTTCATTTCCGGCGAGTGCGCCATGACGACCACTTCCACCGGCTTTTACGGCAATGTGGCCAAGAATGCCAAATTTGACTGGGGTCTGGCGCCGTTGCCGTATTACCCGGACGTGCCCGGCGCACCGCAGAACACGGTGATCGGCGGCGCCAGCCTGTGGGTCATGGCAGGCAAGAAAGCCGACGAATACAAGGGTGTTGCGCAATTCTTCAGTTACCTGTCCAGTCCGGAAATACAGGCGGCGACGCACCAGCGCACCGGTTACCTGCCGACCACGACGGCAGCGTTTCAACT
Organism: Rhodoferax sp.; assembly: GCA_043776215.1. Lineage (GTDB taxonomy): Bacteria > Pseudomonadota > Gammaproteobacteria > Burkholderiales > Burkholderiaceae_C > CAISIP01. The sequence continues at coordinate 6,709 of JAYVRP010000208.1, forward strand.
GACCGAGAAATCGGGCTTCTACCAAAAGAATCCCGGGACCGACGTCGGGGTGAACCAGATGATTCGCAAGACAACCGACAAGTCTCGTGGCATTCGCCTCGGAAATTACGTGCAGATCCGCGATATCGAGGACGAAGAACTGGAGCAGGTATGGGGTGGCAAGAAGTCCGCCAAGGAAGCGCTTGACTCCATCGTGCAGCGGGGCAATGAACTGCTGGAGCGCTTCGAGAAGGCCAACAAGGGCAAGAGTTAGGCCGTTCATCGCGACCGGGCTGCATGCCTTAACACCAGGTGGAAAAACGCGTCGTCTTCCGCTCTAGCTGGTTGCCTTGGGTGCTTATCGCACCTCAAGTACTGGTGATCGCGGTTTTCTTCTTCTGGCCGGCTGGGCAGGCGCTGGTCCAGTCGGTACAACAGTCGGACGCATTCGGCACCTCGGTCGAGTGGGTCGGGTTGGAGAATTTCGAAAACCTGTGGAACGATCCGAGATACGTTGCGTCCTTCTACACCACGGCCATCTTTTCGACGACGGTGGCAGTGCTGGGGATCGGCATTTCGCTGTTGCTGGCGGTGTTTGCCGACCGCATCATCAAAGGTGCATTGGTCTATCGAACGCTGCTGATTTGGCCCTATGCCGTTGCGCCCGCCGTGGCTGGCATTCTTTGGCTCTTCATGTTCGCACCGAGCATCGGAGTCGTGTCAACGTGGCTGCGCCTGTTCGGTGTCGGCTGGGACCCTCTGCTCAACGGTCGGCACGCGATGACCCTGGTCGTGATGGCGGCAGTGTGGAAGCAGATTTCGTACAACTTCCTGTTTTTCCTCGCCGGGTTGCAGAGCATTCCAAAATCGCTGGTTGAAGCTGCGGCTATCGATGGCGCGCGGCCGTGGCGGCGTTTCTGGAGCATCGTGTTTCCGCTGCTGTCGCCGACCTCGTTTTT
>JAYVRP010000209.1:0-2345 GCA_043776215.1 Rhodoferax sp.
ACCACGGGCACGCCCACAGTGAGTTGGGCCGTCTTGCTGCTGGCCGACCCGGCCTTGTTCGTTACCACCAAGTAGTAGCTTCCGGCATCTGCTGCACGCACGTTGGAAATTGCCAACGCAGCCGTGGTCGCACCTGCGATAACGTGCTGGCTCAATCGCACCTTGCCTATTTTCCCGCCTTGCGTGATCCTCTCGGTGACCGTATAGCGCCCGTCCTTCACCGGCGCGCCATCCTTGTACCACTGGTGCTGCAGTGGGCTGCTCCCCTGGACCGCAGTGGCAAACGTCACCGCACGCGACTGGATGACGCGCACGCTGCGCGGCTCCGTCACGAACACCGGTATCACATCGTTACCGAGAATCAGATTGTTGATGTCGTTCTCGCTGTAGTCGGTGTGGATGTACACGTCCTTGATGCCCAGGGCGTCGGCAAATTCGTAGCGCACGCCGGTTTGTGCGCTTCCGGTGCTACTGCCGGTGACTTCGCCCGCCTGACCGAAATCCCGGTATGCCTGAATGCGGAAATACGGGCTGGGTGTGGGCCTTGGCGTAAGGATCCCGCCCGACCAATTGGCATCGACATGGACCGACGGAATGCGCTTGTAGACCCAGGTTGCCGGGGCCGGCCATGCCGATGGGTCATCCGACTTGAAGCCACTCGCCACGGGATCAATGAAACGGATGGTCAACTGCCCCGGACCCGGCGCAGGCGGCTGTGTCAGACCGCAGTCCTTGTAGCTGAAAGCGTAGCCATAACCGGCAGTCGGAATCGTGGCCAGCTGACCATTGCCGCTTACCACGCCAACCTCCACCACGGTGTCGTGTGTTCCGCTGTTGGCGACGTCGGTCCAGAAAAAGGCCCGGTTGCTGTTTGTCAACCCATTGGAGCACTGCGCCAATTTCAGCAGCCCCGTCCACGCTGTGTCAAATACGTCAGGCGTATCGGCAAAACCCAGCGACGCACCCATCAGGCACAGTCCGGCGACTGCACGCCGCGCAAAGGCATTCTTTGGTGTTTTGACGTTCATAGTGAGGGCTCCTTTCCTGATTGTTGACAACCGGACAGGCCAAGCACGCATACAGCCTCCCGATGACCTTTTCAGTTTAGGACTGGTCGTCGCTGCGCCGATTGCGCGCAGTCAACGAGCCTCGCGATCCAGGCCTCAGCGTCAGCCGGAATGCGCTTCCCGGGTCAGGAGGTTTTGCTCTTCATGAACACATCGGCGATCTGCACGGCGCGCAGGTAAGCCGGCCGCGCCGTGCATCGCTGCACATAAGCGGCAAAAATCGGGCGCTTTTCGATGGTGCCAAACATCATCCCCGCGCCAATGGCGGAACCAACCACCACGTCGGCGGCAGTGAACTGGGTACCACAGATGAAAGGGCCTGGCGCCAGCGCAACTTCGAGTGCATCCAGCGTGTTGGCATGACTACCAAACCCGACCATGCCGCTTTTGCCCTCGGGAATCTGCCAGTTGAGTGACTTCGCCGTGACGGCCGAGCCAGACGGTTTCATACGGCTCGCCGAGCTCTTCAAGCATCCAGTGGGCAATACGTCCACGCGATTGGGGGTTGGTGTAGAAAGTCAGTTGGGGCATGCGGGTGGCTCCGCCGAGTTGGTTCTGAAGGGTGCGCCCCGGCTGCAGTCGCTTCGGGCCGATCAAGTTTCGCCGTTCGCCATCAGTTTGGCAACTCTCCCATCGAGCGGCCCGCACTGCGCAAACTGGAGCAACTCGACTGGTCGTCCGTTTTGGACGATCTGCGCGTGCCGCCGGGCAATCAGCTGGAAGCCTTGAAAGGTGATCGCAAGCGGCAACACAGCCTACGCGTCAGTGGGCAATGGCGTGTGTGTTTTGTGTGGACCGTAGATAAAGAGATCGGCGTTCCACCACAACGCATTGGCGATATCGTGGCGGGGAAGCGCTCCATCACGGCAGATACCGACCTCCGGTTGTGCCGCTATTTCGGACATCATGAAAGTTAGTCCCACTTTGGGACTAAAATTCACGCGATGCGGATCATCGCCCTGTCCACTTTGAAGGCTTTCTGGACCCGACGCCCGTCTTTTCAGGATGCCGAGGAGCCGGCGCTGGCGTGGTACCGGGACGTATTGCGGGCAGACTGGGACGCCCCAGCGGCAGTGAAGGCGCAGTTTGGCAGTGCCAGTATTTTGAAAGACGGGCGGGTGGTGTTCAATATTGCGGGCAACAAATACCGCCTGGTGGTGTGGATCAACTATCCGCATCGCGTGGTGTATGTCCGCTTTATCGGCACGCACCGGCAGTACGACGCAATCGACGCGCAAACCATATGAAGTGCATTGGAGTCACCATGGAAATCAAACC
>JAYVRP010000210.1:0-7638 GCA_043776215.1 Rhodoferax sp.
CCGGTGCCGCTCTGGCGGCAACTCCACGCCGCCAGTCTGGTGCTGTTGGCGATCCGCTCCGGCGTGTCGGGTACGGCAGCGCTGGCGCAGGCAGACGCAGCCTTGCGACCAGCCGTGCAGGCGCTCGTATACGACGCATTGCGCTCCCTGGCGCGGGCAGAACACCTGCGGCGCCAACTGGCAAGGCGGCCACCGCCACCCCAGGCAGATGCATTGCTTTGCGTGGTGCTGGCCTTGGGTTGGCGCGACGCGGCCGCACCCTACACGGCCTTCACGCTGGTGAACCAGGCGGTCGAGGCGGCCAAGAGGCACCCTGCAACGCAGGCCCAGGCTGGATTCATTAACGCTTGCCTGCGGCGCTTCCTGCGCGAACGCGATGTGCTGGTGGCACGCTCCGACAACGACCCGGTCGCGCGCTGGAACCACCCCCACTGGTGGATCCAGCGGCTGAAACACGACTATCCCGCGCAATGGCAGGACATCTTGCAGGCGGACAACCGCCACGCACCCATGACACTGCGCGTCAACACCCGCCACACAAGCCTCGATGGCTACCTCGCGCGGTTGCAGGCCGCCGGGATTGGTGCCCTGGCGTGTGGCCGATTCGGCGTACGACTGATCGATCCGGTACCTGTGCAGGCTCTGCCCGGTTTTGGCGACGGCTGGGTTTCTGTGCAGGATGCAGCAGCACAGATGGCAGCGCCCTTGCTGGTGGCGCCGCTTGCATCCACAACGCAGCGCCCTCGCATCCTGGACGCCTGTGCCGCGCCCGGTGGAAAAACGGCGCATCTGCTGGAGTTGTGTGATGCCGATGTGTTCGCGCTGGACATCGACCCCCGGCGCTGTGACCGGATCCGCGAGACCCTGAATCGGCTGCACTTGCAGGCCCAGGTCGTGGTGGGTGACGCTGCACAGCCCGCCACCTGGTGGGACGGGTTGCCTTTCGATGCCGTCTTGCTCGACGCACCGTGCACCGCATCTGGTATCGTGCGCCGCCATCCGGACGTGCCATGGCTGCGCCGCGAGACCGATGTGGCCCAACTTGCCGCCGTGCAGGCGCGGCTGTTGGCTACCCTATGGCCGTTGCTGAAGCCCGGTGGCCATTTGCTGTATTGCACCTGCTCGGTGTTTCACAGCGAAGGGCGGGACCAGATCGAATCGTTTCTTGCGCACAACACCGACGCCCGCTTGTTACCGTCCCCCGGGCATTTGCTGCCGCATTTCGGGCCAAACGGCGGAACCGTCCCGGACAATCATGGAAGTGACCATGACGGCTTCTTTTACGCATTGCTGGAAAAACGCGCAGCCTAGGCTGGCGGCAGGGTTCCTGTGCATGTTTCTGCTGCTTGCGCTGGTGACCCCGGTCCGGGCCCAGCCCAACGCGGCCGAGATCACCCAGATGCGGCTGGAGCGCAGCACCGAAGGCATCTTTCTGTTCGCCAACGTCAGTATCGAACTGCCTGCCGCCGTCGAGGACGCCCTGCTCAAGGGAGTGCCGATGTTTTTCGTGGCCGAGGCCGAGGTGGTCCGCCACCGCTGGTACTGGTCAGACAAGGTCGTGGCCAGTGTGCAACGCCACATGCGGCTGGCCTACCAGCCGCTGACGCGCCGCTGGCGGCTCAACGTGGCGTCTGGCGTGATCACCGCCAATAGCCTGGGCATGGCGCTGAACCAGAATTTCGATTCCCTGGCCGAAGCCATGTCGGCCCTGCAGCGCCTGTCGGGCTGGAAGCTGGCCGATGGCAGCGTCATCGATTCCGATGCCACCCACAAGGTCGAATTCCGATTCGGACTGGATCTGGCGCAGTTGCCCCGTCCGTTCCAGATCGGTGCATTCGGACATTCCGACTGGAGCATTTCCGCCCGGGCGAGCCAGCAAATCAGTCCCGAGGGCGGTAGGTGAAGGCCACCGCGCCGGATGCGCAGCGCAGCGCCGGGGCCACGCGGCAGAATTCGCGGACCTTGCGCTGGACGGTGGGAGTCGGGCTGGCCGCTATGACCGGGATCGGCCTGGTGCTGCTGTTTCTGCTGACGCAGGCCACCAACAACCGCGAGATGTACGAGCGCAACTATGCGCGGCTGTTCACGCTCAACGTCGTGGTGGCCGGCCTGCTATTGCTCGTCATCGTCTGGATCGTCGGGCGACTGCTCGTGAGGCTGCGCAAGAAGCGTTTCGGCAGCCGCTTGCTGGTCAAGCTGGCGGCCATATTTGCACTGGCGGGTTTTGCGCCTGGCATGCTGATTTATGTGGTCTCCTACCAGTTCGTGTCGCGTTCCATCGAGACCTGGTTTGACGTCAAGGTGGAGGGGGCGCTCGATGCCGGCCTCAATCTCGGGCGTGTCACGCTGGAAACCCTGACCAGCGACCTCGCCAACAAGACCCGGCTGGCCGCGCCACAGTTGTCTCCTGTGGCGGACGCTGCGATCACGTTGCCCCTGGAGCGGCTGCGCGATCAACTCGGCGCCAGTGACGTCCTGCTGTTCGCCGGGTCAGGCCAGTTGATCACCGCTGTGAGCCAGTCGCGTTTCCAGATCAACACCGAGCGCCCCACCATGCAGCAGTTCCGCGCCGCCCGAGGGGCGCGCGTGACTACCTGGGTCGAGGGCCTGGAAGAAGCCACGCCCGCCACCGTCAATGACGCGCGCATCAAGGCGCTGGTGGTGGTCGCCAACCCGGGTTTCCAATTGCAAGGGGAGCCCCGTTTCCTGTTGGTGGCACAGGCGTTGCCCAGTGCGCTGGTGACCAATGCTCTGGCGGTTACGCAGGCCAACCGTGAATACCAGGAACGCTCGCTCGGCCGGGAAGGGCTCAAGCGCATGTATATCGGCACATTGACGCTGAGCCTGTTTCTGGCGGTGTTCGGCGCCGTGCTGCTGGCCGTGGTGCTCGGCAACCAGATTCTGCGGCCCTTGCTGCTGCTGGCGGACGGCATGAGCCAGGTGGCGGCTGGTGACCTGACTCCCAAGGCAGCCCTGCAAGGCAAGGACGAGCTCGGCGGCCTGACCCGCGCCTTCGCCGACATGACGCAGCAGTTGTCGGATGCGCGCCAGGCGGTCGGCGCCAGCATGGAGCAGGTCGACTCCGCACGCGCCAATCTGCAGACCATCCTGGACAACCTCACAGCCGGAGTCATCGTGCTCGACGCCAGGGGTGTGATCCAGTCGTCCAACCCGGGCGCAACGCGTATCCTGCGCCTGCCGCTGGCAGCATGCGAAGGGCGGCGCCTGGCCGACCTCGAAGGCCTGGCGGAGTTTGCGCGCCAGGTGCAGGCGCGGTTCGACTCCTTTCTCGGCGAACGCAGCGAAGATGGGCTGGACCATTGGCAGCAGTCATTCGAGCTCGGCGGCAACAACGCGGCGCTGGCCGGGCGGCAGAACGACAACGGCATCACCCTGGTGGCACGTGGCGCCAAGCTGCCCGGCTCCCATCGCCTGCTGGTGTTCGACGACATCTCCGAAATCGTCTCCGCCCAACGCTCGCAGGCCTGGGGCGAAGTGGCCCGGCGATTGGCGCACGAAATCAAGAATCCATTGACGCCGATCCAGCTATCGGCCGAACGGCTGGAGATGAAACTCTCCGGCAAGGTCGCTGCACCCGAACAGGCCATTCTCACCAAGTCGGTCAAGACCATTGTGGACCAGGTCGATGCCATGAAGCGCCTGGTCAACGAGTTCCGCGATTACGCCCGCCTGCCTGCGGCCGAACTGAAACCGCTCGACCTCAACGTGCTGGTCGCCGACGTGTTGCAGCTTTATGAAAGCGAAAACGCACACGTGCCGGTGAGTGTCGACCTCGACCTCCGATGCCCCCTCATACTCGGTGACGCGCAGCAACTGCGACAGGTCGTGCACAACCTGCTGCAGAACGCGCAAGATGCCACCCCCAATGTGGTTCCGGCCGATCCGCAGGTGGACCGCAGTGTTCTGGTCCGTACACAATGGCTCGAGTCTGGCCGCCGGGTGCGCCTGGCCGTGCTGGACCACGGTGCCGGGTTTCCGGAACACATCCTCAAACGTGCGTTCGAACCTTATGTCACCACCAAGGCCAAGGGCACCGGCCTGGGCCTGGCCGTGGTCAAGAAGATTGCCGATGAGCATGGTTCGCGCATCGATATCACCAACCGCATGGACGACGGCCGGGTGCTCGGCGCGCAAGTGTCGTTATCATTCGCTGTGGACAGCACCACACCACACAACGGCGCGGCCTAGGCCGGCAGGCCGTTACCGGCAAGGGACAGCAAAAATATCATGGCAAACATTCTGGTGGTTGACGATGAGTTGGGCATCCGCGACCTGTTGCAGGAGATTCTCAACGACGAAGGACATACCGTCGAAGTGGCCGAGAACGCAGCCCAGGCGCGCGCGGCCCGGCTGCGTGATCGCCCCGACCTGGTGCTGCTGGACATATGGATGCCCGACACCGATGGCGTCACGCTGCTCAAGGAGTGGTCCACCACAGGCGCCCTGACCATGCCGGTGATCATGATGAGTGGCCACGCCACGATCGACACCGCCGTGGAGGCCACCAAGATCGGCGCGCTGGCCTTCCTGGAAAAGCCCATCACCATGCAGAAGTTGCTCAAGGCCGTCGAGCAGGGCCTGGCCCGAACGGCGGTGCGCAAGCTGCAGGCCCCGGCACCCGTGGTGACCATGGTGGTCGAGGCCGTGGTCGTCGCACCTGTCGCCAACGGAATGCTTCAACTCGATGTCGGCCCCCAGCCCCAACAGAGTTTTGGTTTGGACAAACCTCTGCGCGAGGCGCGTGACGAGTTTGAAAAAGCGTACTTCGAGTACCACCTGGCCAAGGAAAACGGATCCATGACCCGCGTGGCCGAGAAAACCGGCCTGGAGCGCACCCACCTCTACCGCAAGCTCAAGCAACTCGGCGTGGACCTGACACGTGGCAAACGCAACGGCAACTCGGGGTTGATGGGGCTGTAAACAGCCGTAGTTCCGCTGGTATACTTTGCCGCTCTGGCCCGGTAGCTCAGTCGGTAGAGCAGAGGACTGAAAATCCTTGTGTCGGTGGTTCGATTCCGCCCCAGGCCACCAGTACCCAAAAAACCAACCCCGCAAAGGTTGGTTTTTTTACGTCCATTGCGAGCTGAAGATGTCTAAAAAACATTTCATATCAAAAACTTACGGAGATCATGGGGCCTGGTACACACAATTCTGGTTGTCCGGTAGGGTGCAGTAACTTCCTTCAGTTTCCGGCCCATTGTGCAGTAACTTTTACAGTAACTCGAAATTTGGAACCTGTCCGGCCAAAAAGTTACTGTATTTGGATTCGGTTCCTGATGACCAGCTGAGGCCGTTACCCCTCTCGTTGACTCGGGAGGACGGTGGATGCTACGTTGCTGCTGCACCCCACCACCCTTGCTGTTCTTGCTGTTCCTGCGGTTCAACGAGCCCGCGAGCTGCAACTTCCGGTCCAAAGCAGCAAGAACAGCAAGAACAGCAAGAACAGCAAGGCCCCCGGGGCAGAAAGAGCGGCGGAACCCGGGGATTTGATGCAAGCGATCAGCCCGCGTACAGCGCCGGGTTCACCACCACGAAGCGCCGCCGCCCCTCCTCCTCCAGCCGTGCCCGCCCATGTTCGGCCAGCAGCGCGACCGCGTCCTTCAGGTCCTTGTTGTCGCGCACACAGCCTGGTCCATACCGGTAAACCCGTGTGGTCGGTATCCGGCCGTCACCGGTGCGCAGGGCCTCGTCGCGCAACCAGGCATCCAAGCGGATGGCTGCCGCCATCACGGGCGGGGCGTCCAGGTCGCCCAAGAGGCGATGGGCTTCCTCCAGATGCCACCGGACGATCTGCGTGGCGCTGTCCACAGATGCGTGGTCCATGGTGCCTGTCGCGCCGTGGTCGAGCATGTGGAAGAGGGCCGCCAGCCGTGCGATGTTTTCCGCTGCCTTCGCGGCCACATCGCGGATGGGGGCGTAACTGCCGCCGCTGGCCAGCTCGCGCTCGATCGCGTCGTAGGCCTGCACCCAGGCGGCGTGGGCCGGGGGGGACAGGTCCAGCACCATCGGTACCAGACCACCCTGCGCATCGGTGGTCAAGGGCGTATCGAGCAGCGCCCGTATCCGCTGGTCGAACGCTTCGACAGCCGGCATCTCCGCCGGCGCAGGCCGATAGGGCCGGTGGCCCTGAGTACTCGGTGGCCAGGCGATCAGGAACCTGGCGATAAAGCCGCTGCCACGGGGCAGCGTGCCCGCGCGCTCGATGAAGGTGCGCATCGTTTCTGGCTGCACTATCACGCCGAAGGTCAACCGGCGGTCCCGCAGCCGGTAGGACGTCTTGCTGCGCCGGTCGATGTCGATCCCGCCACCGTCCCACAGCACATTGAGCAACGCCAGGTTGCGCAGGATGGCCTCGAAGCCCATGCCATGGGCGCCAAAGATCGCACCAGCTTCAGCAGAAAGCACCGCCGCGCTCGGCCACCCTGTGGCCAGTGCGTGAGACAGTGCCTCGGGCGTTGCATCGGTGTAGAGCAGACGCGGCACCTTCACCGGTGACGAGGCTTCGCTGGCCAGCTCCTGCAGTGCGGCCTCTTCCTCGGCTGTCTCCTGCATGTCGCGGCGCTTGCGCTTGACGGCTTCCAGCAGACCTGCCCGTTTGGCCTCGGCAGTGGCGACCGCCGTTTCATGTGCGGTGATACCGGGCGCGCACGCAGCGGCCTGGTCGCGCTCCCAGTCGCGCAGCGCAGCGCCGAAGATCCGGTCGCAGGTGGATTTGCGCTCGCCGGACTCGGCCACCGCCAGGATATACAGCGACACCGGCCCCACCAACTGGCGATCGCGCCGGACGTCGGCCAGCCCCTGTGCGGCCAGCGACAACGCGGACAGGGCTGAGCAGGCGACGAGGGCCGCAGGTGACTGGACAAAAGATTGCGCCTCGACCACGGCATAACGCAGCAGTGGTGGCAGCGCACTGACAGGGTAGGGCTCTGACTCCCCGGGCGCGCTCAAGGGATCGGGCTCCGGCCAATCGATTTCCGGTGCTGCGATTGTTGGTGGTGTGGTCTTGCCGGGTCTCGACGCGGGTTCTGCGGCACCATTCAGGGCTGTCAGCACTGCTGACAGTCCGCGCAAGCGGTGTACGTCGTTGAAGTCCGTTGCGTCTTCGGGTCGGTCGGCGCCGAAGTCTGGCAGGGTCACGCATCCATTGACCCTGCGCGCGGCTTCCTGTGCCTGGGTAAGCCCCGGATTGCCGGGCGTGTGGTGATCGTCATCGGCACACAAGATGATGTGAGCGCCGGGGTAGCGTGCCCTCAGCGCCAATGCGACGGGAGCAAGGTTCCCAGCATGAAAGGCGATGACCACCGGGTGGCCAGACGCCTGGTGCAAGCTGGCGCCAGTCGCAAAGCCTTCGGCCAGGCAGATCGTCATGGGGGCCTTATCAGTCGGATCGGGTAGCTCACCGAGCCAACTGCACAAGCCCTGGATGCGGCCACCCTTGAGGAAACGCTTTGCGCCCCCCGCGCTGATGAACTGCAGGCTGTGTAGCTGTCTGGCCAGATCCTGCACTGGCACGACCAGCACGCCCTTGTAGACGCGCAGTCCGTGCGGGCCCACGGTTTTGCGAGCCAGATACAAGTGGTCGGGCGGTGCCGGCCGCGATGCGGCCCAGATCCGCGC
>JAYVRP010000211.1:0-2342 GCA_043776215.1 Rhodoferax sp.
TCTTCGCCACGGCGGTGACCAGCATCGCGCTGGAGTTCGGGTTCTCGCGCTGGGAAGACCTGATGCCCTACAGCGCCGGCGCGTTCCTGCTGTTCGGCATCGGCTCGGTGCCGGCTGGTCGGCTGGGCGACCTGTGGGGCCGGCGCAGCATGATGGTGATCTTCTACTTCGGGCTGGGTGCCGCCGGGCTGGTGTGTGCCATGGCACAGAACGCGTGGCAGATGGCGCTGGCCCTGACGCTGATGGGTGCGTTCGCGGCCATCTACCACCCGGTGGGCATTCCGATGCTGGTGCAGCACGCACGCAACCCGGGCGCGACGATCGGCATCAATGGGCTGGTGGGCAACCTGGGCATCGCCTTCGCTGCCATCATGACCGGTTTCATGGTCAAGTACGTGGGATGGCGCGCTGCTTTTGTCGTGCCGTCGGTGCTCTCGCTCATGGCCGGCTTCGTGTTCCTGCGGGTCACGCCCGCCGAGACCGAGTCGCCCGCCAAGCGCACCAGCAAGGCCTCCGTGCGCTTGTCACCTCAGGGCCTGGCGCGGCTCTTTGCAGTGATGACGTTCGCGGCCATCTCGAGCAGCCTGTTGTTCAATTTCACGACCAACGGCAACGGCCAGTTGATGCGCGAGCGTTTTCAGGGCATGGTTGAAGATCCGGCGCGATTGGGCATCATGCTGGCCGCGGTGTACACCGTGGCGTCGATTGCGCAGGTCATCGTCGGCCGCCTGATCGACCGTTTCCCGCTCAAGCAGTTGTACCTGGGCATTGTCCTGCTGCAAATCCCGATGTTCCTGATGGCCGCGCATGCCCAGGGCTGGGCCCTGTTCTGGCTCCAGATCGGTTTCATGGTCACCATCTTCGGTGCCATTCCGTTCACCGACGCGATGATCGTGCGGTATGTCGATGATGCGATCCGTTCGCGCGTGAGCGGCATGCGCCTGGCTGTTTCCTTTGGCATCAGTTCGCTGGCGGTATATTCGCTGGGGCCGGCGGTCAAGGCCGCCGGATTCGCCACCCTGCTGCTGTCGATGGCCGCGATTGCCGGCTGTACGGCCGTCTTTGTGCTGATGCTGCCAGCCGAAACCGCCGCGGCGGCGCGTCCGAAACAAGCCTGAACCCCCCTTTCACCACCTGTCGTCACCAAGGAAATCACATGCCCACCTACCACATCGAAATGATGGAAGGCCGCACCGTCGAACAGAAGAAGAAACTGGTCGAGGAAATCACCCGCGTCAGCGTCGAAGTGCTGGGCGGCTCGCCCGATTCGGTGGACATCCTGATCGTGGACGTCAAACGCGAAAACTGGGCCACCGGCGGCAAATTGTGGTCCGAGCCACGCACCTGACATCGCCTGCTCGCCCTGGTTCGGCCCTGGCGCGCTGACCCCTTGACCCGACCCTCCACGCTGCCGGAGCTGCAGGCGCGCTACGGCGAGCGTTACCGCTGGCTGTTGCTGCTGGCCGTGATGGTGGGCTCGGTCGCGTCGATCATGTCGTCCACGATCATCAACGTGGCCGTGCCCGACATGAGCCACCACTTTGCGATCGGCCAAGAGCGCGCCCAATGGGTGTCCTCCGGCTTCATGGTGGCCATGACCATTGCCATGCTCACCACGCCCTGGCTGCTGGGGCGATTTGGATACCGCCGCACCTATGCCGGCACGATGTGGACCCTGCTGGCCGGTGGTGTGCTGGGCGGCCTGTCGGACAACTTTTCGCTGGTGCTGGTGGCACGGGTCGCCGAAGGCTTGGCGGCCGGCGTGGTGCAGCCCATCCCTGCCATCATCGTGATGCGCGCCTTCCAGCCCCATGAGCAGGGCCGCGCGATGAGTGTTTTTGGCCTGGGCGCCGTACTCGCGCCGGCGCTCGGGCCCAGCCTCGGGGGGGTGCTGGTCGACCTGTTCGGCTGGCGCTCGATCTTCTTCATGGTGGTGCCGTTTTGTCTGGCCTCATTGTGGATGTCGTCGCGCTTTGTGCCGGTGAGTGGGCCCGGGGGCCTGGTGGCCGGTGAAGGGCCACCGCTGGACTGGTTCAGCCTGGTGCTGGCCAGCGCCGCCACATTGGGCCTGCTCAACGGCCTGGTGCAGTTACATGCCGGCCTCACCATGACCACGGTCCTGCTGGTGGCGGCGGCGTTGGGGCTGATGGTCTGGTTCGTGGCGCGCCAGCGCCGGCTCGGCGCGGCCTTGGCCACCGGCGAGTCCAGCGCCCCGCTGATGAACCAGGCGGTGTTTGCGAATCACCGTTTTGCCATGGGGTCGATCGTGGCCTTCATCTACGGCATGGCCCTGTTTGGCTCCACCTACCTGCTGCCGATCTACATGCAGCTGGGCCTGCAGC
>JAYVRP010000212.1:0-2339 GCA_043776215.1 Rhodoferax sp.
ACCGAGTTCCGGTGCCATTGCGGTGGGGCAGATCCTGGGCATCCTGGGCAACACCCGTGCCGCCACCCTGCCCCTGGAAGACGCCCTGCCCTCCGCCGACTGGCTGCACCTGTACACCGAGGCATCACGTCTGGCTTTTGCCGACCGTGCCCAGTACCTCGGCGACCCGGCCTTCGTACCCGCTCCAGCGGGCAACTGGATGAGCCTGCTCGACCCGGCCTATCTGGCCGAGCGCGCCAAGCTCATCGGCCAAGGCCCCGGTGCGCAGAGCATGAAAACCGCCCGGCCTGGCACGCCCGGAGGCATCAAGACCTCCTTTGCACCGATGCCGGAACAGGTCGAATACGGCACTTCGCACATTTCCATTGTGGACAGCTACGGCAACGCAATAGCGATGACCACGACCATCGAAGACGGCTTTGGCGCGCGCCAGATGGTGCGCGGCTTTCTACTCAACAACGAGCTCACAGACTTCAGCTTTGCCCCCACCGACGCCAGTGGCGCCCCGATCGCCAACCGTGTACAGGCTGGCAAGCGGCCGCGGTCGTCGATGGCGCCCACACTTGTTTTCGACAAGGCGACTGGCGCACTGGTGATGAGCGGCGGCAGCCCGGGCGGCGCCTTGATCATCCACTACGCAGCCAAGACTTTGTACGGCGTCCTCAACTGGGGCATGTTGCCGCAACAAGCCATCAACCTGCCCAACTTCGCGTCTCTCAATGGCCCGACGGTGCTGGAAGAAAAGCGTTTCCCCGCTGCAACCATCGATGCACTCAAGGCGCGTGGCCACGATGTCCGCGAGGCCAACATGACCAGCGGCCTCCAGGCCATCACACGCGGCCAGGCCCATGGCACAGTCGTCTGGATGGGCGGCGCCGACCCGCGCCGTGAAGGCGTGGTGATGGGTGACTGACAACCGGTGGGCCGCGCCGGCTGTTACACGTCAATCGCGTCCGCCGACCCGGCCTGCTTGCGCAACTCGAACTTCTGTATCTTCCCGGTCGATGTCTTGGGCAATTCGCCGAACACCACCGCGCGCGGAATCTTGAAGCCCGCCAGGTGCTTGCGGCAATGCGCCACGATTTCCTCGGCGCTGGTCTGCGCGCCGGCCTTGAGTTCGACAAAGGCGCAGGGTGATTCACCCCAGCGCGCGTCCGGCCGGGCCACGACGGCGGCGACCAGCACCGCAGGGTGGCGGTACAACACGTCCTCCACTTCGATCGAGGAGACGTTCTCACCGCCCGAGATGATGATGTCCTTGCTGCGGTCCTTGATTTTCATGTAACCGTCGGGGTACATCACGGCCAGGTCACCACTGTGGAACCAGCCGCCGGCAAACGCCTCCTGGGTGGCGGCTGGGTTCTTCAGGTAGCCCTTCATGGCGATGTTGCCTTTGAACATGATCTCACCCATGGTCTCGCCGTCGGAGGGCACCGGCTGCAGGGTCTGCGGGTCGAGCACCCGCACGTCGCGCTCCAGGTGGTAACGCACGCCCTGACGGGCGTTCAGGCGGGCACGCTCGCCCACCTCCAGCGTGTTCCAATCATCATGCTTGGCGCAGACGGTGGCCGGGCCGTAGACCTCGGTCAATCCGTACACGTGGGTCAGGTCGAAGCCCATCTGCTCCATGCCTTCGATCATCGATGCGGGCGGTGCAGCGCCCGCCACCATCGCCTTGACACCCGGCGGCAGGCCAACTTTCATGGCGTCCGGCGCATTGACCAGCAGGCCGTGCACGATGGGCGCGCCGCAATAGTGGGTCACCCCATGCGCACGCATGGCGTCGAAGATGGCCTGCGCCTCGACCCGGCGCAGGCACACGTTGACGCCGGCACGCGCGGCCAGCGTCCAGGGGAAGCACCAGCCGTTGCAGTGAAACATCGGCAGTGTCCAGAGGTACACGGCGTGCTTGGGCATATCCCACTCGAGGATGTTGGAAATCGCATTGGTGGCGGCGCCGCGGTGGTGGTAGACCACGCCCTTGGGATTGCCGGTGGTGCCGCTGGTGTAGTTCAGCGCAATCGCATCCCACTCGTCGGTCGGCAGGCTCCATGCGAACGCCGGGTCACCCTGCGCCACGAACTCGTCGTACGTCACGCTTCCAATACTCGTAGCGGGGCCGAATACAGCGTCTTCCACATCAATCACCAGCAACGGGGTCGTCGACTTGCGCTGGGCGATGGCGCGCTGCATCACAGCTGCGAATTCGGGGTCCACGATCACTACGCGCGCCTCACCGTGATCGAGCATGAAAGCCAGTGTCTCGGCATCGAGCCGGGTGTTGAGCGCATTGAGCACCGCACCCGCCATCGGCACGCCGAAATGCGCCTCCACCATGG
>JAYVRP010000213.1:0-2333 GCA_043776215.1 Rhodoferax sp.
TGGGGACGCCGGTCTTGCAGGCGGCGCGTTCGCTGGGCGTGGACATTGATTCGGTGTGCGGGGGGCGTGGCATCTGCGGCCGCTGCCAGGTGGTGGTGGCCGTGGGGGAGTTCGCCAAACATGGCGTCAAGTCGCGCGCGGATCACCTGACCCCCTTTGGCTCGGTCGAAGAGGAATACTGCAAGACCCAGCCTATGGAGGCCGGGCGCCGCCTGTCGTGTTCGACACAGGTGCTGGGTGATGTGGTGATCGATGTGCCATCGGGCAGCCAGGTGCATCGCCAGGTGGTGCGCAAGGCCGCCGAGGCGCACGACATCGAGCTCGACCCGGTCATCCGCCTGCATTTCGTGGAAGTGCAGCAACCCGACATGCATGACCCCTCGGGGGACCTGCGCCGCCTGGAAGACGCGCTCGAATTCGAGTGGCGCCTGACCGACCTGGCGTGTGATGTGCGCGTGTTGCACCACCTGCAGGAGGCCTTGCGCGCGGGCGACTGGAAGGTCACGGTGGCGGTGCACGGCGAGAGCCAGATCATTGCTGTGTGGCCGGGCTTTCGGGAGCACGCGTACGGCATTGCCATCGATGTAGGCTCCACCACCATCGCGGCCCACCTGTGCAATCTGGCGACCGGCGAAGTGGTGGCAGCCGCCGGCATCATGAATCCGCAGATCCGCTTCGGTGAAGACCTCATGAGCCGGGTGTCGTACGTGATGATGAACCCCGGTGGCGAAAAAGAAATGACCGAGGCCGTGCGCGGCGCCATCAACGAACTGGCCGCCGATGTGGCGCACCAGGTAGGCATGCCGGCCACCGACATTCTGGAGGCCACCTTCGTCGGCAATCCCATCATGCACCACCTGCTGTTGGGTATTAATCCGGTGGAGCTGGGGGGGGCGCCGTTCGCTCTGGCCACCGACCGCGCGATCACCTTGTGGGCGGTGGAGATTGATTTCCATATCCACCGCAACGCACGCATCTATGTGCTGCCTTGTATCGCTGGCCATGTGGGTGCCGACACGGCGGGCGTGATCCTGGCCGAGCGCCCGGACCTGAGCGAGGAAATCACCCTGCTTGTCGATGTGGGAACCAACGCCGAGATCGTGCTGGGCAACAACAAGCGCCTGCTGGCGTGCTCCAGCCCGACCGGCCCGGCTTTCGAAGGGGCCCAGATCAGTTGTGGCCAGCGCGCCGCACCTGGTGCCATCGAGCGTGTGCGTGTCGACCCGGTCACGCTGGAGCCACGCTACAAGGTGATCGGCTGCGACCTCTGGTCCACCGAGGACGGCTTTGACGCAGCCACCGCGGGCACCGGCGTGACCGGCATCTGCGGCTCGGGCATCATCGAAATCCTGGCCGAGTTGTATCTGGCTGGCGTGATCCGGCACGATGGCGTGATCAACGGCGAGCTGGTCACCCGCAACCCGCGCATCCAGAGTGACGGGCGCACTTTTTCGTACGAGATATGCCAGGCCGGGTCCGGCACTTCGTCGATCAAGGTGACCCAGAACGACGTGCGCGCCATCCAGCTTGGCAAGGCCGCCCTGTACGCGGGTGTGCGCCTGCTCATGGAGCGCATGGGCATCGCGCGGGTGGACCGCATCCGCCTGGCCGGCGCATTTGGCAGCCACATCGATGTCAAGTACGCGATGGTGCTGGGCATGATTCCCGACTGCGCACTCGATCATGTGAGTTCGGCCGGCAATGCCGCTGGTACCGGTGCGCGTATTGCGTTGCTCGACCAGCGCTCCCGGCGCGAGATCGAGCAGCTGGTGCGCCGGGTCGAGAAGATCGAGACCGCCGTCGAGCCGCGTTTCCAGGAATTCTTTGTCGAGGCCATGGCCATCCCGCACCTGACGGCGCCGTTCGAGCGCCTGCGCGAAGCAGTGACCTTGCCCGAGCGCACCGTGATCAGCAATGAGTCGTCGGTCCGCGGTCGGCGTGCTGCGCGGCGCGAGGTGAAGCCGTAGGCGGCCTCGTAAAATCGCCCCTCCACTCCAAGGACCCGCCATGAAATTTTTGAGCGCCAGCGCGATTGCCGCCGCCCTGTTGTCCCTGTTCCTGCCAGCAGCGTGGGCCGAAGACGCGAGCTGCAAAACGGTGCGTTTCGCCGATGTGGGCTGGAGCGACATCGCGGCCACCACCGGCCTGGCCTCCGTCGTGCTCGAAGGCCTGGGCTACAAGCCGACCGTCACCATCGCGTCGATCCCGATCGCGTTTGCCGGCCTCAAGAACAAACAGATCGATGTCTTCCTGGGCTACTGGAATCCGTCCATGACGCCGGTGATCGAGCCTTTCGTCAAGGCCGGCCAGATCAAGGTGCTGGAGCAACCCAA
>JAYVRP010000214.1:0-2331 GCA_043776215.1 Rhodoferax sp.
TGACGGGGCAGGACCGTTGGCACTCCAGCAACTCCACCCAACGCGAAGGCAGCCTGTGTCAATGCAGCGGCCAGACGATTGGCGTAGTGCGGTGAAGCAGTCTTTTCATGGCGCCTCGTAGTCAAACGGCGGAGTCCATGAGGTGCTTTCTCCGGTGGTGGCCCGCAGGAGCGCTGCCCGGGCCAGCAAACGGGTGGAGTCGAGCGTGGGCAGCGGCGAGGCGAAGTCCTGAAGGAGCAGAGGGAGCTCGGTGCAACCCAGAATCACGGCGTCGCACCCTTGCGTTTTCCAGTCGCCTATCAGGTTCTGGAGCCAGTGCGCGCTCGGTGCATGCACGATGCCAGGCACCAGTTCATGCATGATGATCCGGTGTAATTCGAGGCCGTCGGCCGTGCTTGGGCGAACACATTCCAGATGACGCAGGGCAAGTCTGTCCGGGTACACGGAGCTGCCCACCAGCCAACGGGTTCCCGCGAGCCCCAATCGCCGGTAGCCGCGCCGGGCAGCGGCGTCTGCCACGACATCGGCGATATGCAGCCACGGAAGCGGCGAGCTCTGAAGGACATACACCAGCGCCTGGTGGATGGTGTTGTCCGGGCAGATCAGGAAGTCGGCGCCGATGCTTGCCAGCTTGTGGGCCGATGCCAGCATCAACGCCGCCACACCCTCCAGGTCGCCACGGGCCAGGCAGCGCACGTACTCGACCAGCGGTGGCGTGTGCATGGACACTTCGGGATGTGCATGAGGCCCCAGCAATGCACTGCCTTCGGCGCAGATGGTCCGGTAACACAGGGCTGCGCCTTCGGCCGAGCAGGCGACGATGCCAATATGATGGGCCACACGACCGGTCATCGGTCTTCCGGTGTGATGCCCTGCAGTTGCGCCACGAGGACTGCGTGGGCCGTGGTATCCACCGGACGATGCCGGACAGTGGTGCTGGCCGGATAGTGCGACAAGTCGTTGCCGGCTCTTCGGTTTTGTGCCGGGCGGATCGGCCTCGGCACAAATCCGCCACCACAATTCGGGCAGACGTTGTGCAGCACTTGCGTGACGCAGGTCGCACAGAACGTGCATTCGAAGCTGCAGATCCGGGCCTCGGTCGATGCTGGCGAGAGCAGGGTATTGCAATGTTCGCAACTCGGGCGCAATTCAAGCATGGGACCCCCAATTTTTCAGTACGGATTGACGTCCATGTGCAGGAATGTGTGGCGGCATTGGTGTTGCCAGGCAGTGGGTTGCACGCAAGAACTATTTGACCTGCAATTTCTTCCAGGCCTGAAACCCGCCGGCGACTGACAGCGCCTTGGGATACCCGAGCGAGCGCAGCATGGACGCGGCGGTGAGGCTGCGCCGGCCGCTGTTGCAGATACACAGCAACAAATGCTCGCGTGTATGGTGCAGCTTGTTGATCATGGTGAAAAAACTCTTGGCGTCAATGTCCTTGGGCTGACCGGCGTCCAGGATGTCCTGCTCGTCCTCGGTCAAGGCATCACCCAGCATGCGCTTGACTTCGAACATCGGGATGTGGACCGTATCGGGAATGGCGCCCTTCATGTCGATTTCAAACGATTGCCGGATGTCGATCATGGTCGCCAGCCCCAGGCGGCACAACTCCATGGCAGTGGGCAGCGTGATTTCGAGGGCAGCGCGCTCTTGCGGGGACAAGGTTTCTTCAGTAGTCATTCGGCAGCCTATTGCAGTGCGTCAAGAGTAACCTGCGGCGGGCTGTATTGTCCCATCCGTGCAGCGACCCGGCGCGACGATGTGCCAGGCGCTCGCCCGCCCGCTGGGCATCACGTCGGTGGCGTGTGGCGACACATCATGGCCGACGCGCGACCAGTCCGACCAGCGCCGAGCGGCCGCTGTGACCACTGCCCTCCTGCAGGTCGGCGTCGAACTCCGACAGCTCCAGAATCTCCAGTGCGTCAAACGCCTCGCGCAACAGCTCCGCGGTGTACAGATGGGACAGGATCGACGGGCCCCCGGTCTTGTAGTCGAGTTGCCTGGGTGTGTAGCCTTGCAGCACCAGCAGGCCGCCGGGCCGA
The DNA here is from genome assembly GCA_043776215.1 of Rhodoferax sp. Lineage (GTDB taxonomy): Bacteria > Pseudomonadota > Gammaproteobacteria > Burkholderiales > Burkholderiaceae_C > CAISIP01. The sequence continues at coordinate 2,046 of JAYVRP010000214.1, forward strand.
AGGCTGCGCACGATATTGGCAAACAGCCGTGCGCGCAGGGCCGGGTCGGCAAACTGCACGAAGATCACCGCCACGCCGTCGTAACCCGCGTCCGGCCAGGCGAAACTGTCGCAGTCGCAGACGGTGAACCGGACCGCCACACCGGCCTCTTTCGCCAGCGCTCGGGCTTTGGCAACGCCCTGATCGGCAATATCGAAGGCATCGACCTGCAGGCCCTGGCGCGCCAGCCAGACGCTGTTGCGCCCCTCCCCATCGGCGACAGACAACACCTGCTGCCCGGGTTGCC
>JAYVRP010000215.1:0-7584 GCA_043776215.1 Rhodoferax sp.
GATCTCCTCCTGTGCCAGGGCCGCCATGTCTGCGTCTTCGGAAGAAGCTTCCAGCAAGTCGCCAGCCGCGGCAAGATCGGTCTCGCGCAGTGTGTACCGGGCCCATCGGCCCGCCACGGCGGCAACATCCGAGTGCTCGCGCGACAACACGAGGAACTGCTCCATGTCCTTCATGATGTCTTCGCGTGACAGCAGAAATTCGAGCTCGTCCTGGCGCGTGGCATACCGTTCAAGTTGCTGGCGGAAAAATGCTTTCATGGGGAGGGCGCTCACGGGATTCTGGGAGGACGGACAAGGTGCTGCTGCGAGGTCCAAACGCGCAGTGCTGCCAATGGCATCGTGCCCGATCAGGGCGCATGCAACTTCGCTAACGCTCTTTGCGCAGGAAGAAGTGCTGCACTGCTGAACTCGCCTGCGAGCGTGCGTCAGGGTCACCCGACCGCAACTCGGCCATGGCTCCGTGGAGCATCTTCTGGGTGATACCACGTGACAGCGCCTCCAGCACGGCCTCCACGTCATCCCCTTTGGCAAGCAGTTTGCGGGCACGGGCGATTTCCGCGGCACGCCATTCGTCGGCCTGGGCATTGAGCTGCTGGATCAACGGGACGGTGCCCCGCTGGTCGATCCAGTGCATGAAACTCTGCACTCCAGCGTCGATGATGACTTCGGCCTGCGCCACGGCGGCTTGCCGGTTGGCCTGGCCGGCCTGGACCACGCCAGCAAGATCGTCCACCGTGTACAGGTAGACATCCTGCAAGGCCTTGACCTCGGGCTCGATGTCGCGTGGAACCGCCAGGTCCACCATGAACATCGGCCGGTGCTTGCGGCGCTTGAGTGCGCGCTCGACGGCACCCAGCCCGATGATCGGAAGCGTGCTGGCCGTGCAACTGACCACCGCGTCGAATTCGTGCAGCCGGTCGGGCAGGTCGGACAGGCGCATCACCTGGCCGGCGAACTGGGCGGCGAGCTTCTCGCCGCGCTCCAGCGTGCGATTGGCAATCGTGATGGATCGCGGCTGACGCGCGGAAAAATGCGTGGCGCACAACTCGATCATTTCACCCGCACCTACAAACAAGACTTTCACCTCGCCGATGTCTTCGAACAACTGGCCGGCCAGTCGCACCGCCGCGGCTGCCATGCTGATCGAATGGGCGCCGATTTCCGTGGAGGACCGGACTTGCTTGGCGACCGCGAAAGAGCGTTGAAAAAGCTGACTCAAGGTCGTTCCGAGGGCGCCCGCATGTTCGGCCGCCCGGACGGCGTCCTTGAGTTGGCCGAGGATCTGGGGTTCACCCAGCACCATGGAATCGAGGCCACTGGCGACACGAAACGCATGCCGCGCCGCCATGCCGTTTTCGAGCGTGTAGGTGTGTGAGCGCAACGCGGCTGGCGATACGCCACCCGACTGGGCCAGCCAATCCAGTGTGGTCTCCAGCTCAGCATGTTCGCCGGCACAATAAACTTCAGTGCGGTTGCAGGTGGAAACGATGGCGGCTTCCGGCTGGCGCGGCAAAGCCTGGCGCAAATGCTGCAGTGTGGGTGCGAGTTGTTCACTGGCGAACGCAAACCTGCCGCGCAGATCGAGTGGCGCGGTGGTGTGGTTGATGCCTAGAGCCCAGACTGCCATATCAGGTGATTTCGGTCAATTATAAAATTTCAGGCAGCATGGGCATTACCGACATAACCAACCACCTGTTGAACTTCACGGCGCCGGGCGCTGCCGTGGCTCTCATCACGGCCGTTTTTGCGCGCCAGGTAGTGTTCAAGTCCGCCCGCATGCCTGGCTTGTCCACGCTGGTGGGAGTCAGTTTCGGGGTTTGCCTTGCGACGTCTGTGGCCGGATTGTGGATGTTCAGGAGCGACGGCAGGGTCGTGACTTATGCCGCGATGGCCGCAGCGTGTGCGACCACCCAATGGGTGATGGCACGCGCCTGGAAAGCTTGACTGGCAAGCCGGGGAGCGGCGTGCCTGGGGGTCATTTTCCGGTCTTGAAGCTGCTGAAGGTCCGCGTTTGCACACGGCGGATATCCTGTGGCAGGGCGTCCGGCGCGATCATGGTCTTGGTGGCTGCCGCATCGAGGAAGATGGACTTGTTTTCAGCCACTTCTTTCTTGACGAACTTCAGCGACGCGGCGTTTGGATTCGCGTAGAAGACCTTGTTGGTCAGCGATGCGTGTACTTCGGGACGCAGGATGTAATTGATGAACAGGTGCGCATTCTCGACATTCTTGGCGTCTTTTGGAATGGCCATCGTGTCAAAGAAGAGTGTCGCCCCGGTCTTCGGTACCAGGGCTTCGATCACCACCGGGACCTTGGGCTTTTTCTTGGCATCTTCGGCACGGCTGCGGGCAATGTTGATGTCGCCCGAAAATCCCATGACCAGGCAGGTGGCGCCACCGGCCATCTCCTCGATATAACCAGACGATGAAAACCGGGTCACGAAGGGCCGGATCGCCTTGAGCATTTTGGCGGCCTCGCCGTAATCGGCGGCATTGCGGCTGTAGGCGGGTTTGCCGAGGTAGAGCAGGGCTGCAGGCAACACCTCGGAGGCGGAGTCCAGCATGCTCACGCCACAACTCTTGAGCTTGCTGACGTATTTCGGGTCAAACAGCAGGCTCCAGGCGTTGTCCGGCATCGGCATGTCACCCAGGGCGGCCTTGACCTTGTTGACGTTGATGCCCACCGTCACGTAACCCCATAACCAGTCCACGAGGTGTTCATTGCCGGGATCGAGCTTTGCCAGTTGTTCCAGGAGGCTCTTGTCCAGGTTGCCCCAGTTCGTCAGCTTGCTGCGGTCCAGCTTTTGCAGCAGGCCGCCCTCGATCTGCATCTTGGCGAAGTGGGACCCCGGCACCACGATGTCGTAGCCGGTCTTGCCTGCCACCAGCTTGGCATGCAGAACTTCATTGTTGTCGTAGTTGTCGTAGCGGACCTTGATGCCGGTTTCCTTCTCGAAATTCTTGATGGTGTCTTCCGCGATGTAGTCCGACCAGTTGTAGATATTGAGTACCTTGGGGTCGGCTGCGTGGGCATTCAGCACCGACAAGGCCGCAGTGGCTGCGAGTGCCAGCACGACGCCGAATTTTCTCAATGGGAGAGCCATGGTGAGGGAACCTTTCGCTGGAAGTCTGAGGGAATCAGTGCGTGTCTCGGCGCGTGGCCGAACGTGAAAATCATAACAAAAGCGCAGCGGCGTTTGGATTCAGATCGTCTTGTTTTGCCTGGTTTCCAGGCGCTCTCGCAACATTTGCACTGTGGAAGCGGCGCCAGGCAGGTTGGGATTGACCTTCAGCGCGCGTTCAAGGTAACTCGCGGCGCGTTCCAGGTCGCCCAACACAAGGTAAATCTGGCCATAACCTGACAAGGCGCCAAAGTGGTTCGGGTTGCGCTTGATCACTTCGTCGCAGTCCTTCATTGACAGCCCGAACTCACCAACCATGTAGTAGAGGGTGGCCCGCTTGTTCCAGGCCTCCGCAAATGACGGCTTCTTGCGGATGATGCCGGAGAAGGTGGCTACAGCGTCGCGCAGCTTGCCGGCTTCCATTTGTTCGATTCCGCGTTGGTACATGGCGTCGACAGATTTGTCGCCCGACCGGCTCCAGATCTGCCACATCGAGGCGGTGGCATACAAGCGCACCTGCTCGTCGTCGTCGTGCAGGCGCACGGCCAGTTTTTCTGCGTCGGCCATGGTGCCGATTTCGCCCAGGCGTTCAACGCCCGCCCGTCGAACCTCCGCAGAAGGCTGGGCGAGCGCCGCAAGTGCCTGGGTGCGGTTGGGCAACTTCTCTGCTGCTGTCAGTGGACAGGCGATGGCCAAGAGCACACTGGCCGCCAGCACGCGAAACGTTCTCGAGCAAGGCATACGTTACCTCTCGCACCCGGAATTGCCGGCGCCGGTGAGTATGGTGCCAGAGAATCCGCGGACTTGCCGGTTTCAGCGCGATTTGTCCGGGTCTGCCCCGGGGGCTCCGTCGCTGGCCATGCTGAACATGGACTGGTCCGGGTCCGGTTCAGGCACGGCGGCAATCAGCGCTCGGGCGTAGTCGCTTTGGGGGTGCTTGAATACCTGCGCCGTATCGCCTTCTTCGACGATTTGTCCGCGATGGATCAGCGCGATGTGGTCGCAGATGTAGCGGATGACGCCGAGGTCGTGCGAGATGAAGAGGTAGGTCAGCTTCATTGTGCGCTGCAAGTGGTCCAGCAGGTTCAGCACCTGTGCTTGCACCGACACGTCCAGTGCCGAGGTCGGCTCGTCCAGGATCAACAGGCGCGGGTTCAATGCCAGCGCGCGGGCGATGCCGATCCGTTGTCGCTGCCCACCCGAAAACTCGTGGGGATACCGGTACAGGTGCTGGGCGCCGAGCCCGACCAGTTCCAGCAACTCCATCACCCGGTCAGTCTGACGCTCGCCGGACAGTCCGAGAACGTCACGGTGCACCACCATCGGCTCGGCCACGATGTCGCGCACCGACATGCGCGGGTTCAAGGACGCGTAGGGATCCTGGAAAACGATCTGGATCTGGGAACGTAGGGCGCGGATCTCCCGGCCTGACATCGTGGTGAGGTCGGCTCCGTCGAACAGGATGTGGCCGGAGGTGACGTCTTCCAGGCGCAGGATGCAGCGGGTCAGGGTGGTCTTGCCGGACCCGGATTCACCCACCAGGCCAAAACTTTGCCCCTCCCGGATGCCGAAGGACACATCCTGCAGCGCCGTGAACGCGCTGGCCGGCCGACCCCAACCCGCGGGTTGCCGGTATTGCTTCGTCACCTGGTTCAGGGTCAGGATCATGGGACCAGGGTCGCTGCCTCGTGGGCACGAATGCAATGCACTCTGTGACCAGGTGTCACCGTGGTTGCCGCAGGCACGCGGTCGCTGCAGGCTGCCTGGGCGAACCCGCAACGCGGTGCAAAGCGGCAGCCACTGGGCGGCGATACCAGGTTGGGCACTGCGCCGGCCAGGCCGACCAGGTCGCCGCGTTTCATGTGCGCCGCCGGGATGGAGCGCAGCAGGGCCCGCGTATAGGGATGCTTTGGAGCCTTGAAAATCGGACGCACCGGGCCGGATTCCACGATGTTGCCGGCGTACATCACGGCCACGTGTGTGCATACCTGCGCTACGACGCCGAGGTTGTGGGTGATCAGCAGTACCCCCAGGTTGAATTCCCGCACCAGCCCATGGATCAGGCGCAAGACCTGGGCTTGCACCGATACGTCCAGCGCGGTAGTGGGTTCGTCCGCAATCAGCAGGTCGGGCTTGCCGATCAGCGCCATGGCAATCATCACGCGCTGGCGCATGCCACCGGAAAATTCATGGGGGTACAGGTCCACCCGTTCCCCGGCCTGTGCGATGCCCACTTTGTCCAGCATCTGGACCGCCACCCTGCGCGCGGCAATGCGCTTCTCGCGCGCGCTTGCATGGCTCGCAATGCCGAGCACCGCCGGATCATGCGCGGCCACGTGCAGCGCGACATCGATCATCTGCTCGCTGATGCGAAACACCGGGTTCAGGTTGGTCGTCGGGTCCTGGAAGATCATGCCGATGCGCCGACCCCGCAAGGCCCGCATGCCGGCCTCATCGGTCTGGAGGACGTCCACCCCGTCGAACAGGATTTCTCCCTGGGGATACGCAGCCGGGGGGGACGCCAGAAGCCGCGATACCGACAGGCCGGTGACTGATTTGCCGCAACCGGTCTCTCCCACCAGGCCCCAGACCTCGCCCCGTTCGACGGCCAGGTCGATGCCGTTGAGGATGTGGGCCCGCCCCTCGAAGGATTGCATCGTGAGGTGCAGGTTGCGGATCTCCAGCAAGGCCACGTCGCTACCTCCGTGCGCGCGGGTCGAGTACATCCCGCAGGCCGTCGCCCAGCAGGTTGAATCCGAATACCGCCAGGAATATCGCCGAGCCAGGAAAGATGGCGGTCCACCAGAAATCGGGCATGTAGCTACGGGCCGTGGACAACAAGGCGCCCCACTCCGGGGTGGGCGGTTTCACGCCAATGCCGACAAAACCGAGCGATGCCGCCGTGAGGATGGCAAAACCCATGTCCAGAGACATCTTGACGGTCAGTGGCGACACGATATTGGGCAGGATGTGGCGGAACACGATACGCATGGAACCGGCACCGACTGCGCGTGCGGCGGTGACGTACATCTCGCCCTTGCGCACCACGACCTCGCCACGCACCAGCCGGCAATAACCCGGCCACCAGGCCAGCGAGATTGCCAGCATGGCGTTCACGATGCCCGGCCCCAGGGCGGCAGCGATGGCCATGGCCAGGATCAGCCCGGGCAGTGTCAAAAACAGGTCGGTGATGCGCATGATGATGTCGTCCACCCACCCCCCGAGATAGCCCGCAATCGCACCCAGCACCGTGCCGATCAAAGTCCCAAGCACCACGACCAGCAAACCAACAAACAGCGAGATACGCGCGCCTGCCACGGTGAGTGAAAAAACATCCTGACCCACTTCGTTGGTGCCGAACCAGTGCGCTCGCGATGGCGGCCGGAACTTGGTTGCGAGGTCCACGCTGCCGGTGACATGCTCCGGGTACGGCACGAACAGCGGGCCTGCCGCTGCCATGACCAGCAGGGCCACGACGATGACCAACCCCACGACCGACAACTTGCTGGCCCGGAAGCGGTACATGCCGCGATGCCAGGCTTCCCGGCGCGAGGACCTGGCGGCGCCCTGAGCGGCTGCAATGACCTGCGCCTTGTCGATGGTTGTGGTCACTGGTAACGCACCTTGGGGTTCAGCAGCCCGTAGAGCATGTCGATGCCGATGTTGACCAGCAGGAACACCACGCCGATGACCAGGGTCACGCCAACCACGGGCTGGAAATCCTGGGTCACGATGGCCTTGGTGGCATACAGGCCGATGCCGGGCCAGTCGAAGATCGTCTCCACCAGCACCGTACCACCCAGCAGCCAGCCGAAATACAAGCCGATCACGGTGAGGCTGGCGGTCATGGCGTTCTTGAGCACGTACTTGAAGAGAATCAGGCGCTGCGACAGGCCGAGCGCGCGCTCGGTCATCACGTAGTCCTGCTGCAGCACCTCCAGCACACTGGCGCGCATCATGCGGATCAGCGTGGCCAGGGGGGACAGGCTCATCGCGAGTGCCGGCAGCAGCAGGTGCTGCGCCGCCAGCGATGCCGCCGTCCAGTTGCCGGTGGCAAGTGCGTCGACGATCAAAAACCCGGTGATCGGGGAGGGCGGGTCTTCCGTGAGCGGATACCGGCCAGCCAGAGGCAACCAACCCAGCGACATTGCGAAGCCGAGTTGCAGCAGCAACCCGAGGAAGAAACGCGGCATGGAGATCGAACCCAGCGACACCACGCGCAGCAGGTAGTCCGGCCAGCGGTCGCGGTAGACCGCGGCAGCCATCCCCAGGGGAATACCGATCAGCACCGCCAGGAACATCGCGGCGAACACCAGTTCCAGGGTGGCCGGCAAAAAAGCACGCAGGTCGTCCACCACCGGTCGGCGGGTCAGGATCGACTGGCCCCAGTCGCCTTTCACCAGGCCGCTGACGTAATTCCAGTACTGCAGCGGCATGGGCTTGTCCAGGCCGAGTTCCGTGCG
>JAYVRP010000216.1:0-2327 GCA_043776215.1 Rhodoferax sp.
CTGCTGCCGTTTGTGCTGGTCATCATCGGCTGCCTGATGGTGATCACCTATGTGCCGGTCGTGTCACTGGGCCTGCGGGATCTGGTCTACGCCAAATAGCCCACGGTATGCGTGTGTGCGCCGGCACCCATGGTCACGCCTGTTTTGCCACCCGCCAACGACTGGATTCGAGCTTGCTGATCGCGATATTGACAGCCGTCGGCGACCGCGACTGGTGCCAATTTGCCGCTATACAATCGGCCGGTCAGGAGAGAGTCCTTTCCCCGGGAAGGGCCGCCGAAGGCGCAGTGTTTGCTGATTCCGGCAAGTTGAACGCTCAGGCAAAAGGACTGGCAAACGCCATGCAGTTGCAATACGGCGCGGCGTTCCCCACTGGAGAGAGGCGGCACAGTGTGTCGTCCACCGAAGGAGCAAACCCGATGCGGTACCCCCCGGTAGCCGCCTCTGGGGTGAATCTCTCAGGTACCACGGACAGCGGGGGCAGCCCATGGCATCGCGCCATGGATCGAATGCCCCTTGGAGAAACGCTTGTCCGAACCCAACACCCCGCTGCTTCACACCCCGCTGCACGCCTTGCACCTCGAACTCGGCGCCCGCATGGTGCCATTTGCCGGCTACTCCATGCCGGTGCAATACCCGGCTGGTCTCATGGCCGAACACCTGCACACCCGCGCCAGCGCGGGCTTGTTCGATGTCTCGCACATGGGCCAGTTGCGACTCGTCGGTCCGGATGCCGCAGCCGCCTTCGAGACTCTGGTGCCGGTGGATGTGATCGACCTGGCCATCGGCCGCCAGCGCTACGGTCTGCTGCTCAACGAGGCCGGCGGTATCCTGGACGACCTCATGTTCGTGAACCGCGACCATGCCAACGGCGGCGACATTTTCGTCATCGTCAATGGCGCCGGCAAAGTGGAAGACATCGCGCACATCCAGGCCCGCATCGGCGCACGCTGCGCCGTCATTCCCTGCCCCGAGCGCGCCTTGCTGGCCCTGCAGGGGCCGCAGGCAGTCAGCGTGATGGAGCGCCTGAGCCCCGGCGTCTCGACCATGGTCTTCATGACGGGTCGCGCGCTGCGCATTCAGTGTGGCGGCCATGCCATCGACTGCTTTGTCACGCGCAGCGGCTACACCGGCGAAGACGGCTTCGAGATCTCGGTGCTGGCGAGCGAGGCCGAGGCTCTGGCCCGAGCCCTGCTGGCCCAGCCAGAAGTGAAGCCGGTCGGCCTGGGCGCGCGCAACTCGTTGCGGCTTGAAGCCGGCCTGTGCCTGTACGGCAGCGACCTCGACACCACCACCACGCCGGTGGAGGCCAACCTCCAGTGGGCGATCCAGAAAGTGCGCCGCGCAGGTGGCGCACGTGCCGGCGGGTTCCCCGGCGCGGGCACGGTGCTGGCGCAGTTGGCCGGTGGTGCCGACGCACCACAAAGGCGCCGGGTCGGCCTGCGCGCCCTGGAGCGGGTACCTGTGCGCGAACACACGACCCTGCTGACGCCGGCGGGCGAACCGGCTGGCGAGGTCACCAGCGGACTGCTGGGGCCCAGCACCAACCAGCCGGTGGCCATGGCTTACGTTGCCAGCGAACACGCAGCCCTGGGCACGCACCTCCACGCGATCGTGCGTGGCAAGCCGGTGCCGATGGAAATCGTGGCTCTGCCGTTTATCCCCAACCGCTATCACCGCGGCTGAACCTGTTTCCTTGTTTCATTTACCCTTTCCCATTCAACTCTGGAGAATTCCCATGGCACACACCAAATACACCGAAGACCACGAGTGGCTCAGCGTGGAGGGCGACCACGCCACGGTAGGCATCACGCAACATGCGCAAGAGGCGCTGGGCGATGTGGTTTTTGTCGACCTGCCCGAGGTGGGCAAGACCTTCGCAGCCAGGGACATCGCCGGCGTGGTCGAGTCCGTGAAGGCGGCAGCCGACATGTACATGCCGGTCGACGGTGAAGTGACCGAGGTCAACGAAGCCCTGCGGGCCGACCCGTCGCTGGCCAACTCCGACCCCATGGGCGCAGGCTGGTTCTTCAAGGTCAGGCTGTCCAACGCATCACAACTCGACGCCTTGATGGACGACACCAGCTACAGCAGCTTTTCCGCCAACACCTGACCCCGCCAAGCCCCGCCCCTTGTTCCTTCCACACCGCGAGAGATTCCCACCATGTTGATGACATCCGCCCCCACCCTGGGTACGCTGGAAAACCAGAGCGAATTCATGGCCCGGCACATCGGCATCAGCGCGGCCGACGAAGCCCATATGCTGGGCGCGGTCGGCGCGGCCTCCCGGCGCTCGCTGGTCGAAGGCATCGTGCCGCGCTCCATCG
>JAYVRP010000217.1:0-2320 GCA_043776215.1 Rhodoferax sp.
TGCCACGGCGTCCAGGTCGAGGATCGGGCCGCGCGAGGTGTTGATCAGGATCGCACCCGGCTTCATCGACGCGATGCGCTGTGCGTCGAACAGGCCACGTGTTGCATCGACCAACGGAACGTGCAGCGTGACCACGTCGGACTGCAGGATGAGGTCCTGCAAGCCGGTACTTCTGACGCCGCTGTCCCGGAATACCGGGGCATCGTCGTCGAGCATGGTGTCGAACGCGATCACGTTCATGCCCAGGCCGCGGGCCAGGCGGCCGGTAAGTTGTCCGATCGAGCCGAAACCGATGATGCCCATGGTCTTGCCGGCGGTCTCGCGGCCCCGGTTGCCGAGCGCATTGCGGGGCCATTGGCCAGCGGCCACATCGGAGCTGGACATGAAGGCGCCGCGCAACAACAGCATGGTGCTGGTGATCACGTACTCCGCGACACTGAGGGCATTTGCGCCTGTGGCGGGAATCACCTTCAGGCCGCGGGCTTCGCAGGCCGGCACATCGATGTTGTCCAGGCCGACGCCGAGCCGCCCGATCACGCAACAACGCACCAGCGCCGCCAGCAAGGCGCCGCGCACCTGTGTCCGGTTGCGCACCACCAGCGCGTCGGCGTCGACGGCCAATGCCAGCAGGCGCGGTGCGTCGTCCACCAGCAGCGGGTCGTACAGGACGTCATGCGACACCTGCAACTGCGCGACGGCGCGCGCGTCCATGATCTCGGTGATGACTATGCGTGCCATGCTGCGCCCTCGTGCAGGGCCGACCCCAAAGAGGGCGACCCCCTCGGGGGGCAGCCACTCGGCGTTGCCGCGAGCGTGGGGGCTGCCATCAGGCGCTCTCGTACAGCCGTGTCAGCACGAACTCGCGGTGGCCCAGAGCCTCGGCGGCAGTTAGGCGGCCATTGGCGGTGCGCAGCATGCATTCGAGCAATTTGTCGCCCGCCTGGTCGAGTGTGAGTTCGCGTTGCAGCAAGGCTGTGGTGTCGACGTCGACATGTTCACTCATGGTGCGCATGGTGCGCGGGTTGGCGCAGATCTTGATCACCGGCAGGATCGGGTTGCCAATGACATTGCCCTGCCCGGTGGGGAAAAAATGGACGGCATAGCCGGAGGCGGCGCACAAGGTCACCATCTCGGCGGCGGCACTGCTCGAATCCATGAACCACAGGCCCGGGTGGGTAGGCATTTCAGCCTTGTCGATCACGCCGTCCACGGTGCAGACCTTGCCGATCTTCTGGATATTGCCCAGCGCTTTTTCCTCGATGGTTGTCAGGCCGCCGGCGATGTTGCCCTTGGTGGGCTGGCTGTCGGACAGGTCGCTGGTCTTGTGGCGGTTGATCACGTCCTGGTAGCGGTTGAACATGAACATGAACTTGTCCCGCACAGCGTCGCTGGCGCAACGCGCCGCAACAATATGCTCGCCGCCGGTGAGTTCGGTGGTTTCGCCGAAACACAGCGTGTTGCCCAGCGGGTGCAACTTGTCGAAGGCGTTGCCCACGGTGGGGTTGGCGCCGCAGCCGCTGGTGGTGTCGCTCTCGCCGCACTTGGTGCTGACCCAGAGCTCGGAGATGGCACAGGTCTCGCGTTGCTTCTCGCTGGCCCACTGCACATAGTCGCGTGCGGCCTTCGAGGCCCGCATGATGGTGTCGTGGTCGCCATGTTGTTCGATGCCAAACCCCACCACCGGTTTGCCTGTGGCCTTGATGCCGTCCACGACCTTCTGCGTCCAGCCATCTTCGATGCCGATCACGACGACTGCCGCCACATTGGGGTTGCAGCCGGTGCCGATCAGCGTACGAAAGTGCAGGTCCAGGTCGGCGCCGAACTGCAGGCGGCCATAAGGGTGGGGAATCGCCATCACCCCCTTGATGTTGTGTGCCACCGCTTCAGCGGCGGCGTTGGACAGGTCGTCCAGCGGCAGGATGATGACGTGGTTGCGCACGCCGACGCGGCCGTTCTCGCGGCGATATCCCTGGAACGTGGTTTGGGTGTCAATGATGGACATGGGGTTCTTTCGATAGGGTGAGGTGGAATTACCAGCGCTTGGTCTTGATGTTGTGAACGTGGGCATGCTGGCCAGCCTGGATAGGTGCCACCACCTTGCCCATGTCGATGCCGTATTTCCATACCGTATCACCCACCGCCATATCCTTCAATGCCACCTTGTGGCCGATCGGAATGTCCTGCCTGGCTTGCACATCGACCATGCGGTCTTCGTCCATGATCCAGCCGGTCATCGCGGTGCCGGCGGTCACGCCTTCCACCACGACGACTGCCACGGTGTCGCGGGCGTCGTGTAATACAAAATGAATCATGGGTGCTC
>JAYVRP010000218.1:0-2317 GCA_043776215.1 Rhodoferax sp.
GATCTTCTGGCTCAGGTCGCCGGGCAGAAAACCCAGCCGCTCGCCGGCCTCGACCGCGGGGCGCGTCAACACGATGCGTTGCACGGCGCTGCGCTGCAAGGCATCGACCGCGCAGGCAACGGCCAGGTAAGTCTTGCCGGTGCCTGCGGGCCCAATGCCGAAGGTGACGTCGTGGCTGGTGATATTGGCCAGGTACGTGGCCTGGTTGGGGGTGCGGGCACGCAGGTCGGCGCGGCGCGTCTGCAGTGCGGGTGAGTCGCTGTCGTCCATGTCCGCGTCGCCGGCCAGCATCAGTTGCACCGTGTCCGGGTCGATGGGGTGCGCGGCGATTTCGTACAGCGCCTGCAGCATCTCCACACCACGCCGGGCCTGCTGTTTGGGCCCGTCCACCTTGAACTGCTCGTGGCGGTGCGCAATCGATACCTGCAACGCCACCTCGATGGTGCGCAGGTGTTCGTCCATCGGGCCGCACAGGTGCGTGAGGCGCTTGTTGTCGTGCGGGGAAAACAGGTGGCGAAGGATCAAGCTGATAATTCCGTCGGGGTTGCAATCGGGCCCCCCAATGATAGGCAAGGATCGGACACGCAATGATCGGCAAGCTGACAGGCACGCTGGGCGACAAGAATCCCCCGCAGGTGCTGGTGGAATGCAATGGCGTGGGCTACGAGGTGCAGGTGCCGATGAGCACCTTCTACAACCTGCCCGAGCGCGGCGACAAGGTGTCCCTGCTGACCCACCTGGTGGTGCGGGAAGACGCGCACATCCTGTACGGGTTCGAGACCTCCTCGGAGCGCGAGGCCTTTCGGGAGCTGATCAAGATTTCGGGGGTGGGCCCGCGCACCGCCCTCGCAGTGCTCTCCGGCATGGGGGTGCCGGAGCTGGCGCAGGCTGTGTCCCTGCAGGAGAGCGCCCGCCTGATCCGGGTGCCGGGCATTGGCAAGAAAACCGCCGAGCGCCTGCTGCTGGAGCTCAAGGGCAAGCTCGGTCCGGACCTGGGTACACGCGTCGGGGCAGCGTCCAACAGTGACCAGGCCGACATCCTGCAGGCGCTGGTGGCCCTGGGCTACAGCGACAAGGAGGCTGCACTTTCGCTCAAGGCGCTGCCAGCGGGGGTGGGCGTGAGCGACGGCATCAAGCTCGCCCTGAAGGCACTGTCGAGGGCCTGAACCTGGCCGAATCCGCGTTTCCTGTTTGCTGCTACTGCGCGTCGCGTATGGCGCGCCCGTTGATCGGCTGCACCGGCCGGGCATTGTTCGGAAATAGCTGGGCAAACAGCCGGAGTTGTTCGCGGCTGACAGTGACTGGTTGCTTGAGCACCATCCACAACACGCCTTCCGTGCAGGGGGGTGTGGTCAGCGAACCCACAAACTGGAAATACCGCTGGTCCTTGGGCAGCAACTCGTTCATGTCGAGAACGCCGCTGGGCATGCGGACCCTGTCATTGGCATCCAGCGGCATATAGGTCCAGACCTTGTGGATCAGCGCGTTGGCGGCACCCGGTTCCAGCAGGACGGCCACCACCGCCAGTTGGCCCTCCGGATTACGGTGCACCATATGCGCAACCATCGAGAAACCGCGGTAGTTGACCTTTTCTTCGCTGGGGTGATGGAAATGGAACTGCAGCAGCTTGAAGTTTGAGCCGCGCACTGTGATGGCGTTGTCGCCGGCAACGTCGACCTGGATCGTGTGGCCGTTGTTGACCACACTTGCGCTGCTGGGTGTGTATTCGAACTGGATCGCTTCGGCCGGACCGCGCAGGGTGACCGAATCCTCGATGTTGATGGGTGATTGCCGCTTGCCGATGGCGCAGACATTGAACTCCGGCTTGAGTTGGCCCCAGGCCTGCGGCCCGGTGTCTCCCTCGTAGCTCCAGTGCACCTCGCCGCCACCATGCGCGCCCGGCGCACTTGCCGGTTCTCCGTGGCCTGCCAGGGCGGCGGCTTTGGCCCGGATATATTGCCGACTGGCCACCGGATTGGGAATCGCCCCCGGTGCGGCCATCACGGGGGCAGCGGTCAGGTGTGTGGCAGCCGCCGGCGCATGGCCGCCAGCCGCGGCTCTGGGCGACGGGGCCGACCGGTCGATGACTTTTTGCTCCTTGCCGTCAATGATCAAGGTCAGGCGCTTTTTCGGGTCGATGCCAGCCTCGACGGCTTCGCGCACCTGTTCACCGACAGCTTTGGCCGTGGCACTGGTGGCGGGCACCTTGGGCGCGGCGGCGCCATGGTCCTGGGCTGGCGCGTGGCCCGCCAGGCCCGCCATCAACAGGGCGGCAAGTATGCCGGGCGTGGTGACGCCACGCGACGGGTGACTGCGG
>JAYVRP010000219.1:0-2316 GCA_043776215.1 Rhodoferax sp.
CTCCTTGTACCGGATCAGCGACGTGGTGATGGGCATCATGGCCAACCCGTTTTATGTCGACATGGGGTACACGAAAGACGAAGTCGCTGCCGTGACCAAAGTCTACGGTGTGGTCATGACACTGGCCGGCGCATTCGTCGGGGGCGCACTGTCGATGCGTTTTGGCGTGATGCGGGTGCTGATGCTGGGGGCCATCCTCAGCGCAGCCAGCAACCTGCTGTTCGCGTGGCTGGCTGGCCACGGGCACGACGTGACGGCGCTGATTCTGGTCGTCTCGGCCGACAACCTGAGCGGCGGCATCGCTTCGGCGGCGTTCATTGCCTACCTGTCGAGCCTGACCAATATCCAATACTCGGCCACCCAGTACGCACTGTTCAGCTCCTTGATGCTGCTGCTACCCAAATTCCTGGCAGGGTTCTCCGGCCAGTACGTCGACGCCTATGGTTACAGCCAGTTCTTCGTCGCCACCTCCTTGCTCGGCGTGCCGGTATTGCTGCTGATCTGGCTGGCATCCCGGTCCATGGGCGCGGCAAGCGCTGCGTTGACTGCGGATCCGCTGGCCAGCTGAGCGGTCTTGCTCCAGAAGCCCCGATTGCTTCGTTGCGACGGGCAGGTTTACTTTTCTTTACCACCACTTCAAGGGCAGCGCGGACCCCGGTCCTAAACTGCAACGATGGTTGAACGACTGTTGATGATCGAGGACGATGCCCGGCTGGCCCAGATGGTGGCCCAGTATCTGGGTCAGTCCGGGTTTCAGGTGGCGCACGCAGCCGATGGTCGCAGTGGTCTGGCGCAGTTGCAGGGCCAACACGGCGAACCCGTGCCGGACCTGGTCGTTCTGGATCTGATGCTGCCGGACATGGATGGCCTGGAAGTATGCCGGCGCATTCGCGCATTGCCGGGCACCGCAGCACAGACGCCGGTCCTCATGCTCACCGCCAAAGGCGACCCGATGGACCGCATCATCGGCCTTGAGATCGGCGCTGACGACTACCTCCCCAAACCCTTCGAGCCGCGCGAATTGCTGGCGCGTATCCGTGCCGTGCTGCGCCGCCATGTGCCTGGCGCCGCAGCGGCCGGGCAGCTGATGCGGTTTGGTTCGCTTGAAATCGACCGCGATGGGCGCACGGTCACCGTGGCCGGCCGGGCCAGCGAACTGACGTCCTACCAGTTCGACCTGTTGGTGACCCTGGCCGAACGGGCTGGCCGCGTCTTGACACGTGACCAGATCATGGAAGCTGTGCGTGGCCGGGAGCTCGACGCGTTTGACCGCTCCATCGACGTCCACATGGGGCGCATCCGCGCTGCGATCGAGGTGGATGCCAAGAGCCCCAAGCGCATCCTGACGGTGCGCGGTGTTGGCTACGTCTTCGCGCGCCAGCAGGACTGAACCGCCGCCCGCCCCCGCAGCAGCCATGGCCACGCCTTTGCACCAGCGCCTTTACCTGCGCATCTGGCTGGCCGTTGTAGGCACCATCGCGGTGTTGTCACTGCTCGCCGGCTGGCTCGCCAGGATGGAGGCCGAGAATGAGCGCGCCCAGCGGCCTGGACGCGAGATCGTGTTGCGCAATGAGGCCGGGGACGTGATCGGTCAGGCACCCGCAAGGCCCATCCGCGTGCCTGGTCAAGGCCCCGAATTCCAGGTCACGATGGTGGATGGCAGCACCTTGTTCATCCAGCTGCCACGGCCCGCAGGCCGGTCGCCGGGCATGTCGCCCATGGGCCCGCCAAGCACGCCGCGTTTCCCGTTCAACTACGCTTGGATGCTGGGCCTGATCGCTGTGGCAGTGGCGTTGGGAACCTACCCCATCGTGCGCCGCCTGACAAAACGCCTGGAGGTCGTCGAGCATGGTGTCAGGCAATGGGGCGACGGCGACCTGTCCCTACGTCTGCCAGACCACGGAAATGACGAGGTGGCCTCGCTGGCACAGGGGTTCAATGTCGCCGCGCAACGTGTGCAGGAGCTGCTGCAGTCCCACAAATCCCTGTTGGCGAACGCGTCGCATGAATTGCGCTCGCCTTTGACGCGGATCCGCATGGGGCTCGAATTGATGGGCTCACAGCCGGGGCCGGAGTTCCGCGACGAAATCGCCCGCAATATTCAGGAGCTGGACCAGTTGATCGACGAAATACTGCTGGCCAGCCGGCTGGATGCCAGCGAGGCCGACGTGGGAACCGTCGAAGCTGTTGATCTGGTCGGGCTGGCGGCGGAAGAATGCGCGCGCTGCGACGCTGAACTGGAGGTGCCGCAGGATTCGTCCGTCCTGATCGTTCGGGGCGTCAGCAAGTTGCTGCGCCGCGTCGTGCGCAACCTGC
>JAYVRP010000220.1:0-2316 GCA_043776215.1 Rhodoferax sp.
GGCGCGCTCCAGCAAGTTTCCGTTGCCGCTGTCGGCCACTGCGCACCAGATGTTCATGCAGGCATCGAGCGCCGGTTTCGCGCGCGAAGACGACAGCGCTGTGATCAAAATCTTTCCTGGTATCACGCTGCCGGAAAAAACCGGGAAGTCACCAGGAGCTTTCGCTTGCTGACCTGGAACGTGCAGTGGTGTTGCGGGTTGGACCACCAGGTCGATGTGGCGCGGATCGTGCACGAGGCACGGGCTTTCGCCAACTTTGACGTGTTGTGCCTGCAGGAGGTGGCGGTCAACTACCCCGGCCTGCCCGGCGATGCGTCGCACGACCAACCCGCCTTGTTGCGCGGCCTGTTGCCGGGCTTCGAGGTGTTTTTCGGGCCGGCCGTGGACGAGCTGGGCCGCCACGGCACGCGCCAGCAGTTTGGCAACCTGATTGCCAGCCGGCTGCCGGTGGCGCAGATCGCGCATCACCTGTTGCCGTACCCTGCCGAAGCGGGCAAGAAGTCGATGCCACGCAGCTGTTCGGTCGCCACGGTGCGTACGCCGCTGGGCCCGGTGCGTGTCATGACCACCCACCTGGAGTTCTATTCGAGGCGCCAGCGCGTGGCCCAGGTGCAGGCAGTACGCGCGCTGCATGGCGAAGGTTGCGAACACGCGGCCTTTCCTCCGCTGGACGACGAGTCCGGCTGGCCGTTCCAGAACAAGGCGCATACCCCGCATGCCATCCTGTGTGGCGACTGGAACCTCGAGCCCGGGAGTGCCGAACACCTGGAGTTGCAGCGCCCTTTCGACGACGCCTGGGTCCACGGGCTGCACGATGCCTGGCAGGTGGCGCATCCGGACCAGGTGCATGCTCCCACGTTTCAGTTGTTCGACCGGTGTTACCGTCCCGAACCGGTCACGGTCGATTTCATCTTTGTCAGCGAGGGTCTGAAAGGTCGTGTGCAAAAGGTCGAGGTGGACCTGCAGACCCGTGCGTCCGATCACCAGCCGGTGCTGATCGAGTTGGGATGACACAGATGGCCGTGCATCGCACGCGCGCCAGGCCGTGGCGGTGATTCGCAACTGGGTTGCCTGTAGGATGCGGTGCGGAGCAGGTCACTTTCTTGATCAGTTGGACAAACCATGCCAAAGCCCGAGTGGATGAGCCGGTGCACACTGCAGCCGGAGTTGGAGGTCGCAATCAACGCGGCACTGGGCGCGGGCGCCTTGATCCGGGCTGCAGCGGCCGACCCGGCCTCGCTGCAGATCCGGGCCAAACGTCCGAACGATTTCGTCACTCAGGTCGACGTGGCATCCGAGCAGGCCATTGTGGCTACGCTGCTGGGCGTTTTTCCTGCGCATGCAGTGCGCGGCGAGGAATCGCAACAGCCGCACGGCGCGCCCGGCGCTGACCACCTCTGGATCGTGGATCCGCTCGACGGAACCAACAACTTCATTCACGGGTACCCGGCCTACAGCGTCAGTATTGCCCTGGCCGTGCGCGGGCAGATCGTGCAGGCGGTGGTGCTGGATGTGAACCACGGCGACGTCTTCCATGCCAGTCTGGGCGGCGGCGCCTGGCACAACGGGCAACGCACGACGGTCAGCACCCGGGCGACCTTGCCCCAGGCCCTGGTGGCCACCAGTTGCCCTTACCAGCCCGGTGCCGGGCTGGCGCGCTCGATGCAGATGTTTGGCGAGATGATGGCGCAGGTGGCCGGCATCCGCCGCTCCGGCTCGGCCGCGCTCGATCTGGCCTGGGTCGGTGCAGGCTATTGTGATGGTTTCTTCGACCTCGGCCTGAAAGCCTGGGATGTCGCGGCAGGCAGCCTGCTGGTGACCGAAGCAGGCGGTCAGGTGGGCAATTTCCGGGGCGAGCCCGATTTTCTGGAAACCCAGGAATGCATGGCGGGAAACCCGGAACTGTTTCGCGCGCTGGGTGCAGTGCTGCAGCCCTACGCGCGCGGCGGTCTGTCCGTCATTTGAGCAGCGCTCAAGCTGGCACACGAATTGAAGTCAAGCGGAATCGGCCCATCCGCAACGACATGACAAGCACCCTGCTCGAACTCCGCAACATCCACAAGCGTTACGAAAGCGGCACGGTGGCGCTGAAGGACATGTCGCTGGTGGTGGGTGAGCACGAATTTGTGAGCCTGCTCGGCCCTTCCGGTTGCGGCAAGAGCACCGCGCTCAAGATGATCGCGGGCCTGTCGTCCATCACCAGCGGTTCGATTGTCTGGAGCGGCGGCGGCACCGACCATGCGCATGACATGAGCTTCGTGTTCCAGGAGCCGACACTCATGCCCTGGGCCACGGTCTTCGACAATGTGTGGCTTC